>NZ_BASL01000610.1:0-2126 GCF_000648255.1 Candidatus Protochlamydia sp. R18
TTTTTCAAATCAGGCTTATTTAACAGATGCCCATCTCTTAGCATTAAAAGATTGTGAAAATCTAAAAGTGCTTCATTTAGAGGCATGTCTAGCTATTACGGACGATGGATTAGCCCATTTGAAAGCCTTAACGGCTTTACAGCATCTCAATCTAAGCACGTGCAGCAATCTCACCGATGCAGGATTAGCGCATTTGAAATCCTTAACGACTTTGCAGCATCTAGATCTAAGCTGGTGCGATCAGCTCACTGACGCTGGAATAACGCATTTAAAACCCTTAATGGGTCTGCAGTATCTAAATCTAAATAAGTGCAAGGATCTCACCGATGCAGGCTTGGCCCATTTGAAAGCCTTAACGGCTTTGCAGTATCTCAATCTAAGCTCGTGCAGCAATCTCACGGATGTTGGATTAGCGCATTTGACACCTTTAACGGGTTTGCAGCATCTAGTTCTAGTCAATTGCTGGCAATTCACCGATGCTGGATTAGCCCATTTAACACCCTTAACGACTTTGCAATCTCTAGATCTAAGCCAATGCTATAATCTCACTGACGATGGATTAGCCCATTTGACACCCTTAACTGGTTTGCAATATCTATATCTAAGGCAATGCTATAATCTCACTGACGATGGATTAGCACGTTTTAAAACTTTAGCAGCTTCACTCAATTTAAAAATTATTAAATAGAAAAAACTTTCAATAAAACAAGAAACATGGCGGCAAAATAAAAGCGTACTTTGTCCTAAGTAGATAAAAGATAAAATTTCATTAAAGTTGATCAATTTCCATTGAGATGTTCTTCTAAGAGAGATATTCGCTGATTGTGGAGGCACTATACAAACAATTTTATACTTGTAAACGCCAAAAATACTCTTAAATAAGGCGCCATTTTATCAAGAATAAGGAGGAGGACAAAAGAAGAGAGCTTCAAAAAATTAAAAAATATCAAAAAAAATAGATAAAAGTGGAGCTAATCCCTAAGTTTATAGAACTTTTGCCAGAATTCTATGTTATTTCAATCCCAAAAAAATACGAAACTAAATTTGATTATCTGCTCGCCAATTCTATCAATATACGTCGTTAACCCAATCACGACTTTAAAATTTCAAATACACAAATAGATATAGGATTTAAATTTTTAATGATAAGATGGTTGGTTATCTGGATCTCCAACTAAACGTTTATCCAGCACATCAGATAAGTTATCTAGCATCCTTAAACTCTCTCACGGAAAAATTTGATTTTTTAAGGGATAACTTAAATCCTTTTGTTGATTTAGGATCCAAATTCTGAGCTTATCTCATCAATGGCTGTGTCAGTAGTTACATTATTAAATGCATTAATTTTTTCTAAATCCTCTACAGGGACAAAAGCACCTACGGTTTTTCCATTACGGGTAATTAAAAATCTTTCGCCTTTATATTTTGCTAAATTAACACATTCTGACAAGTTTTGGCGAAATTCCACGAAACTCATTACTTTTACTTTTTCCATATCATTAGCCTATATACTTTTAAATAAATTTAACTATTTATTAGATAACATGTTTATGAGTATAAAATATAGTAAATAATTGCATTGGTAAATAGGTCATCATATCTTAAATGATATAAATTATATCCGGTGATAAGATAATGTCTTAATCAATTAAATTAATGTACATATTTAGCAATCTCTAGAAAATTATTCTAAGTTCCGATAAGAATAGTTTATCGGTAGTTAGAAAAAATAGAAAAATATACAATGAAAAAATCAAAGTATTAGAAAATTGAAGTCGGTAAAGATGGTCAATGTGGAAAATCAGTTAACAATACAAAAAATTGAAAATTTCGAAGTTGGCGAATTTCTTGATTTGGTCAAAACAGCAAAAGAATATGCGACTTTTGCAAGGTCGTTTAATACTAACAAATCTTATCGATCTGACTGGAACGATTTTGTTTTTTGATGCCAGGAAAAAAATTTAAGGCCATTACCAGCTTTACCTCAAACGATTGTCGTTTATTTGATTAGTCGAGCAAATAACACATGGATCAATCAACAAGGGAAATTACAAAAACCTCTCAAAATTTCTAGTTTAAGCCGTAGGCTTACCTCCATTAGCCAAGCTCACAAATTAGCTAAACAG
>NZ_BASL01000609.1:0-35647 GCF_000648255.1 Candidatus Protochlamydia sp. R18
CACTTTCATTTTCTAAAAAACTAACTAATCACATTGGGTTAATAAAATACTTTATTTGTGATTAAAATAAGACAATTGAGAGCCTTACCTATTTAGCACTACCCAGAAAACTGCAACAAGCTTTTTTACTTGGAAGAGAAAGCCAACCGCATTAAAGCGAAATTGCGTTGGCTAATTTATACAAACAGCTTGCGTTTAGATATGCAAAGAAGAATGCTTATTGTAGCTGTGGAGGAATACGATAATAATTTTGAATACAAGGCATCTCTTTCAAATAATTCCAAGTTTGGACATAATTTAACCGTTTTCCTCGTTGAATTTTTTCCCGCTCTGAATCACTAATAAATGTACGATCAAATTGATCAGGATATTCTTTAAGTGGAAGAGATAAAGCACCTAATTTCACCCACTTTTTTTTAAGCCCTCGTATTGTAAGAGGTTCGCTCACTAACTCGGCTTCCGCTAAAAATACATGTCCCAAAGTATTTTTTAAAAATAGAAACCGAATCGTTCCATCATGTGACAAAAAAACGTCAGCTTTTAAACGGCCATAAAGAGAGCTATCTATAAATTGCGATCTTTCATTATTGGTAAAATCGGGACTTTGTTCGAAAACTAGAAAATCATTTGAACGGGGGTCTTTTGGTAACTCTTTAGGGCCTAGAAGAATCATATTATTTTTATGGGTTTCTGGAAGCCCTGAAATGTCAACACTATTTAAAGACGCATCATCTGTACTTTCAGCTCCTATAGCGGTTGTCTCAATTTCATTGGTAAGAAATCCTGATGGACTTTCGAACCTATCAAACTGATTAACATCTTTCTCACTCCAAGCCACAACCCTATTGAGGAATTCTCCTATATGCTGTTCGTTTGAAATTTGAGCAACACCTTTTTGTAAAATTTTAAAGATTTTTAAGTTGATTAAAATAGGAAGAGGTAGCCATTCTTCACCATGTACCGACTTTCCAATCCATCCAGGAAATTTTTTATCGGTTCTTCTCCAAACAGATTGTGATTGGCTAAGCCAAAATAAACGGGGATAAATTTTTTCCGATTTTTCTACAAAAGAAAAAACAAGGGGCTTTCTTTCAAAGAAGGTTTTTACTAAACTGAAACAGTTTGTAAAGTGATAAATAACTTTATTGCATTTAAAACTATTTTGAATATTTAAATTTAATGATTGCAGATTTAAAAGCAATCCTTCAAATTTAGGATTTTTACCTTTTTTACAAACAATTTTTTTCGTAAGTAAAGCTTTAGGTAAGTTCAAATAAGCAATAACACCTTGATGATTTTTGATTTCAGCGTAATCAAGAGCAGTTTTACGTGATAAACTTTTTACTTTAAGTAACGAATTAAGCCGATCAATAGGCATTAAAGTAGTAAGTGCTTGGACTGCTTCAATATTTCCAGCGATTGCACATTCGTGGATTAGTTTCCTTCCCTTTCGATTTGTTTCCCTAAATATTTTTTCTTTAATTGCTTTTATAATTTGATCAATTGAAGAATTTCTATGATCTGTTATGCCACACTTTTTTAAAATTCTCGTTAACTGAATGACATTGTCTTTATTTACATAAAAAAAATTATTATCAATTTGATTTAAATCAGAAAGTAGATTTTTGGGATCTATAATAGGTGATTTTTTCTCGATAGTATTTAAAAAACTATCAAATTTTTCACGCGAATTAATAGGACTCATAATTCTCCTTTTTGGCAACTTTAACAAGGAATGAACTTTAAAAAATAACATCAAGCGGCAATACTTGCTGTTGTCATGCTTTCAACTTGATAGGATTTGTTTATAATCTTATTAAAAATATTTATTGATAGGATGTAGTTTTTTTTAACTTAAATAAAGCAATGAAAAGTATGCTTAAAATTTTCAGTTAAGAATTAATGTTTCAAATATCCGCTTATCAAGCGGTGTTCTTTGAAAATAATAATACTTAATTTTTAAAAAGTAAAATAATAAACAAAAAGTTTTTAAATATTGATACACTTTATCAAACAAAAGTTTATCCGAAGCCAGGTAGTGCTAAATAGGTAAGGCTCTCAATTGTCTATTGTGATCACAAATAAAATATTTTATTAACTAAATGGGATTAGTTAGCTTTTTAGAAAATGAAAGTGTTTTCCTTACAAATCTTTCATACCTTTGTCTTAAGAGTACAATTAAATCTTTCTACGTCGCTTGTCTGGCCAGATAGCTTGCTAACTGCTTGATGTTTGCTCCAAAGAATGGTTTCATCATAGACATTAAATTTATCCGTGAAATAGAGGGCTTTTTTTAAGGATTCAGGTCGTTTGCAAAAAGAAGCTCAGCGGTTTTTTTGTCCCGAGGATCTAATTACCTAGCCAACACTTGGCAACTTTTTTATGAAAAACGAACCATAGCCACAGATCATTTTTCTTATTTCCTGCCAAACTCCATCGCTCGTCTCCTTCAAATTTAGCCACTTCTAGCTCATCGCCCTCATGACAAGTGACTTGTACATTTAAATCCCGAGGTAAATCATTGATAATAAAATCAATTCTTTGTTTGTTAATAATTTTAGCCCCATTATTTACCATACTTTGAATTAAGACATTAGTTTATCCAATTAGAGTAGTTTATTGGAATAGCCTTACTTATTTAGTACTACCCGAAGCCGTCCAAAAGAAATACATAAATCTTGTATTATTGAATTTTGTCTTAAAAAGTTTTCAAATAATGAAAATAAACCAACGATCTAAAATTGAAAGAAAAGATTAAGGAGGAAATACAAAATTTATTTATTTTTCATAACTTATTGTTTTAATTTTTAGCCTACTTGAGTTTTTGGCGCTTTTGCCATTGATTTTGTAAGATTCAAAATAAATTGCTTTTTACTCAAAAAGAATGAGCAAAAATCTTTCAGGTATAATTAGTCTGTATCGCCATAGGAAATGTGAAATGCCTAAATCTAGGATAAACTTTTTATTTTGCTTTTTCATTTTTCAAAAATTCAATCTGTTCCTTAAGAAATTGAATCTCTTTACTCATTATATCGTATCTTTGAAAAAATCCGCGGCGGAGATTATTCTACGTTTCTTTCAAATCGTGCATTTCTTTCCAAAACAAAATATTTTCTTCTACAGGAGTGCCTACATCCCAAAGATTTAATTGCCTTTCTGTGCCCATAAAAATACCTCTAATCTTTTAACGTCTTCAAAGCCATTGAGTGAATTTAAATATCTCCCACAAATTCTAGTAGACATGTGATCGTAACTTGTGTAGTTAACGAGTATTGCCTGAATAGCTTCTAATAGACTACTAGTCTGATTGTTACAGTTCAAAACTTTTTTTATCTACAAAATTTTTCCGCAATATTTGTTAGATTTATTTTCTGCTATTCCCGACATCGGTTCTAGTAAATATGGAAAAGATGTCATTCTTAATCAGAAAAGCAATATTTCTTTAAGTGCAAAATTACCAGATGTTCTAGAAGTTGTTATAGATTCTACAGCCTACTTAGAAATAAATATCATTTTTGCAAGAAGGATGCGTTTAAGCATTAAATGATTTTTAAAATTACGCAAGCGTAAGTCAATAAGGCAATTATTCAAATAGCGAATTCTTTCAAAGTTATTAACACTTTTTAAATTTTAGTACATATTTACGGATATAATTTATTAAATCCGTAATTTTGTACTATGAAAAAAACAAATCTTGAATTAGCCATAGCAGCTTTCCGAAATGCAGGAGGCATTCTCACAATGTCGGAAGCTATGTCTCTTAGAATCCATCGTCGAGAGTTATATACCTTTAAAGATAGAGGAGAACTTGAGGTTGTTAGTAGAGGCTTGTATCGACTGACTGAAACAGCGGATCCTTCGCTACCCGATTTTATTCCTATAGCTAAAAAAATTTCAACCGGGGTTATCTGTCTTATTTCTGCCTTGGCATTTCATGAAATTACAACCCAGATTCCCTATTTCGTTTACGTTGCTTTGCCAAGTCAGGCTCATAAGCCTGCAATTTCTTACCCACCCATTCGTTATTTTTGGTACAATGAAAAGCTTTTAAAAACCGGGGTTCAAGAACATGCAATTGATGGTTGTGTAATCAAGATTTTTGATGTTGAAAAAACGCTTGTCGACTGTGTAAAGTTTCGAAATAAAATCGGAATGAATGTCGTTCTCGAAGCTCTAAAAATGTATCGGTACAGTAGAATAATAAATCTCGATAAGCTTTTTGAATATGCTAAATTATTTCGTTTTGAGAAGATTTTGAAGCCGATTATGGAGGCGATCACCAGTGGATAAGACAATTGAAAAACCAAAAAATAATCTTGGTGAATCAATACGTCAATGATTAAAAAATTTATCAGAGCAAAGTAACCGCCCATTCGATGAAATTCTTCGTTATTATTCAATTGAACGATTTCTATATCGACTTAGTATTAGCCCATACGCTAAGAAATTTTTTCTTAAAGGTGGTCTCATGCTAAAAGTTTGGGATTCAATGGGTCATAAAGCTATTATGGATATTGATTTACTTGCTAAAACTTCTAATCAAATTAACAACATACATCGCATCATTAGAGAAGTTGCAGAATTGACATGTGATGAAGATGGAATTACTTTTGATACGCAACGACTCATTCTTCGCAACACCCAAACAGGTGGGGATTATGCCGGTATAAGTAGCAGTTTTACAGCAAGGCTATTTACAGCAAAAATTTTGCTTTTCCTGTCTTGCATCACCCTTCTTCTTTACCAAATTTGATCCGCAGTTTGTAGATTTCATTGCTCTTCTCGGCTTGAATTAGAACAATTACTCTATCCAATTAGATCAGTTTATTGGAATAGCCTTACCTATTTAGCACTACGAACAATTGAGAATTTAAGCTCTAGGGTGAGCATCGGCATAAACTTTCTGTTTGAGTTTTGTTGAAACCTGAGTATAGATCGTGGTAGTGGATAATGAACGATGTCCTAGAAGTAATTGAATCGTTTTGAGATCCATTCCATTTTCAAGCCAATGTGTAGCAATTGTATGACGGATTGTGTGAGGAGTGACTTTACCAGCTAACCCACTTTTCGTCAGATACAAGTCAAACTTTCGATCGACGGATCGGGTGGTCAAACGGGTACCCCATTTATTTAAAAAAATTGCATTTGGATCAGATTCAGCTGAGTGAGTCTCTAAATTTTGATAACGCTCTATGTGTAATAGATAAGACTGGATCCATTTTGCAGCATTTTTAGTGATGGGAATAAGGCGTTGTTTTTTTCCTTTTCCTTTAAGCTTAATAGTCAAATTAGAATAATCAAAATCTTGCCGATCTAAGGAAACAAGTTCGCTCACTCGCAGACCTGAACTATAAAAGAGTTCCATGATTGTTCGGTCACGAAATCCTAGATAGGATGTAGTGTCTGGTTGTTCGAATAACAGACTGACTTGTTCATAACTCAAGGAAACAGGAAGTTTTTTATTCAGCTTGGGGCTTTCTAACTCTTCTGTAGGGTTTATTTGAATCAAATTTTGCGTTTGAAGATATCTAAAAAAACTTCTTAAAGAAGAAAGGCGTCTTGCAATCGTTCTTTTATTTTGTTGATTGGCACTTAACCATGCTAAAAACCCTCGAATAGTTTTACGATCGATGTCTTTCAATTTTAAAATATCATCATGACAAGATTGACGTTGTTGATAACTTTCGCGAGCACAAATTTTAGGGCTAATATGTTCTAATTTATCTTCAGCAAATATTTGCTTTTCCTGATAATTTTTGAACAAATTTAG
The DNA here is from genome assembly GCF_000648255.1 of Candidatus Protochlamydia sp. R18. Taxonomy (NCBI): domain Bacteria; kingdom Pseudomonadati; phylum Chlamydiota; class Chlamydiia; order Parachlamydiales; family Parachlamydiaceae; genus Candidatus Protochlamydia; species Candidatus Protochlamydia sp. R18. The sequence goes on from NZ_BASL01000609.1 coordinate 5,771, forward strand.
ATCAATCGCATAATTTCGAATTGTATGCTCAGAAGCATTTTTAGCAACTTTTAAATGTTCAAGAAATTGATAACAAGCCGCAATATACATGAATTTACCTTGCTCATATAAGACTATAAAATTTTATTGCGATTTCAAATTAACTTTCGTAAAAGGAAATGTGATCAAATCGTTTGCCACAAAAGTATTAGCAAAAATAGTTCGAGCTTCTTGTTCAAATAATTTTAAATTTTGATAGCGAGCAGAAAAATGAGTTAAAATTAACTGCTTGGCATTGGCTTCTTTTGCAATCAAAGCTGCTTGCTTTGCTGTTAAATGACTATGCAACCGGGCCAATTCTTTGTGTTCTTCTAAATAAGTACTTTCGCATAAAAGTAAAGTTGCATTACGAGCGATGTCAATAGCATTTTGGCAAGGAAGTGTATCTATCACTACAGAAAATTGATCTCCTTTTCTAATCCAGCTAACATCATCTAAATAAATGGTTTGCCCATCTAAGTTTAATTGTCCTTTTTCTTGCAATTCCTTGACTAAAGAGCCTCTGACGCCCCGATCAATAAGTTTTTGATTATCGAATTTTCTCGTGTCTGCTTCTGTAATACGCCAACCGATATTTTCTATACCGTGTTGTAAAAAAGCCGCTTCAATTTTGAATCTTCCATCATCTTCGACTAAACCTGCTTTAGAAACTGGGTGCTCTACCACATGAATCATTTCATGATAAATTGTTCCATAGCGCAAACGATCAAAGTATTTTTTGCCGCTTGCAGGGTAATAACAATGAATCGGATGGCTCACTTTGTCTAAATTGAGGCGCATTAAAATGGACCCTAATCCTAAACAATGGTCTCCATGAAAGTGAGAAATGAAAATTCGATTGATAACACTAGGAGCAATATTAGCAAAGATAAACTGTCGTTGAGTTCCTTCGCCAGGGTCGAATAAAAACCCCTCCCCATTCCATCTTAATAAATAGGCTCCATGATTACGAAAGCGTGTAGGTTGCTGACTTGAGCAACCAAGAATGGTTAGATCTCTTACAGACATATTAAGAATGGCTCCAACTGAAAAAATCCAATCGTCCCAAAATGATGCCGATTAAAGCCCCGCTGAGATGGGCTGTATTAGCAATATTGGGAGCGATTTCAATTTGAAAGAATTTTTCTAAAAACAAAGAAACTAATTGTAAAAGGGCCATCCCTATAATGAAGAACATCATAAAAGAAAAAGATAAGCGATCTAATTGATACCCTTCCCAAGGAGTTTGATTCTGTCTGATCCAGATAAATGTTAACATGGCACATAGAATTCCTGAAAAACCCACAAAATTTGAGCCACTCATCAAATATTGGGATGTATTTGAAAAAATTCCCGTGATTAAAATGAATAACAAATACCGTGAAGCTTTTAATCGCAGTTCAAGTTGTTTTCCAAGGACCATTAACCAAAGCATATTGAAAAATAAATGAAAAATATCTCCGTGAAGTAAAGCAGGTGAAAAAAGGCGCCAAATTTGACCTTCACGAATCTTTTCGAACAAGGGGGGAGCTAAATCCCCTTTTAATGCGTTTTCAGCTCTATTTTTTACAAATATTTCTTCGTAAAAACCTTTCCAAAAGGGAGTATGATGAATTTTTTGAAGTAAAATTTGTGCTTCCAAAGTTAAATTTGTGGGGTCTTTTAATCCTTCATAACCATACATATCAATAAAACGATTAATGAGTTCATAAAAGTGAGGGTAGTCGTAAAGAAGGGTTTGATCAATAGGAGAAGAAACTAAACTTACAACTGATGTATTGGCTGGAATAGGAACAGAGGGTTTAATCAATTGAGTAGTAGCAAAAAGAATTGAACAAAGAATGAGAAAGCTACGGGTTATCCATCCCATTGTTGCTGTTTCCCAGCCATGTGTTTTTTGTGTTGAAGATGGTTCAATTTCTGGATTAGAGATTGGAGATGGGGAGAATGAAGAAGATGAGATAGGCTGAACAAAATGAAAAATAGGGTCGGAGGGGTTTTCTTTGAAATGAGTCAACCACTGAATGGCTTGCTCTACTTGATCTTCGTCATGAATCCATATCTTACATTGACTCGAGCCGTAATCTGCACTACCCCAATCATAATTAGGTTCCATTTCTAGTTGATGTGCTATTTCTTTTTGATGAAGAAAAGATGAGAAAGTTAGTCCTTTTTTTTCATCTTCTAAGATGCCGATTATACGCATGATTCAAATTAGCCCCTGAATTTTTTTTATAATAGAAGAAGTAGATAGGCCTGGCATGAGGGGAACAATATGAATTTTTCCTCCATTTTGACAAACAGTTTCAGCTTCGATACATTGATGGCCATATTCAGAACCGTTGACATGGATATCAGGTTTAATTTCAGAAAGTAGGTGACAAGGATCCATTTCTTCAAACCAAGTCACGAAATTTACAAACTCTAATGCAGCCATCATTTGAAGTCGATACTCTAAAGAAATCAAAGGGCGATTTGGGTTTTTATAGCGCTTAATGGATTCATCACTATTTAGTGCGACAATTAATACGTCACCTAATTGAGATGCTTCATAAATAATTTGCAAATGTCCCGCATGCAGGAGATCGAAAGAGCCGTTCAATGTGACAATTACTGCCTCATTTGAACGAAGCGAGGTAATTTTCTGATTCAATTCCTCAGGAACAATGACTTTTTGTTTATAGGCAATTGACCACGGAACTAACTCAATTGTTTTGCTCATCACTTACCCTTCACTTAACAAAGCTTCATTTGGTGTTTATTAGGAAAAGAAATTTTAAAGACTTGATCATAATGGTCAACAAAATGCACGGTAATTCCTTTTCGAATATATTCTGGGAGTTCTTCATAATCTCTAAGATTATCTTTTGGAAAGATTAAAACTTTTAGTCCCGAACGTCTAGCGGCAACAAGTTTTTCTTTCACTCCACCAATTGGAAGAACGCGGCCTGTTAAAGTAAGTTCTCCCGTCATCCCTAAATTATCTAAGACAGGGGTATCTAAAATTAAAGAAAGTAAAGAAGTCACCATAGTTATTCCAGCTGAAGGCCCATCTTTTGGTGTAGCTCCTTCAGGGATATGAATATGAACTTGCGATTTTTCAAAAAATGTATATCCAGGAGCGTATTTGTGAATTGAAGAATGGACATAGCTCCAAGCTATCTCAGCCGACTCCTTCATCACATCACCTGCTTGACCTGTTAATTTCATAACTGTTTTTTCGCCGGCAACTTTGATGGATTCAATATAAAGTGTAGCTCCTCCCATTGCCGTCCAGGCTAATCCCATGCAAACTCCGACAGGCGTTCTTTCATAAAAACGATCGCTGGTGAAGACCGGTTTACCTAAATAATCTTTTAAATTTGAGGGAGTAATCGAATGTTTAGTCGGAACAAATGCGATAGGTTTTTTGCTTCTGGAAGATTTTTTCTTTTTAGCTTGCTCTTTATCGTTTTCTTCTTGTTCTCTAACAATGTTGACAGCAAGTTTTCGCAATATTTTTTTGAGCAGATTTTCGAGATTACGTACCCCAGATTCTCTAGCATAGCCATTGATAATAGATCGAAGCGCTTCTTGAGTGAAGGAAACTTCTGATGCTTTTAATCCCATTTCTTTTCGATTGCGAGGAATGAGGTACTTTTTCGCTATTTCTAATTTTTCTTGCATGATGTAACCAGATAAGCGAAGAATATCCATCCGATCTTTTAAGGGTTCGGGAATGGTATCTAAAACGTTTGCAGTTACGATAAATAACACCTCTGATAGATTGCAGCGTACATCAAGGTAATGATCTAAAAACTCAGCATTTTGTTCTGGATCTAAAACTTCTAAAAGGGCAGATGCCGGGTCTCCCTGAAAACTTTTTCCCATTTTATCCACTTCATCAAGCATGATAACAGGATTCATTGTTTGACAATATTTTAAGGCTTGAATCATTTTTCCAGGCATAGCGCCTACATAAGTACGACGATGCCCTTTGATTTCCGCCTCATCTCGCATTCCTCCAACAGAAAAACGATAAAATTTCCTGTTAAGAGCTCTGGCTATACTTTTTCCAATGCTGGTTTTTCCTACACCTGGAGGGCCAACTAAACAAATAATACTACCTCGAACACCTTTAGCTAATTTACCCACACCAATAAACTCTAAAATCCGTTGCTTGATATCTTCTAAACCATAATGATCATGAGCTAAAATTTTTTCAGCTTCTTCTAAATTGTGGTTTTCTTGACTATAAATACCCCAAGGTATTGCTGTTAGCCAATCTAAATATCCTCTTACTACGCTATATTCAGCTGATTGCATGTCTAAAACGCTTAATTTCTCAAGCTCTTCTGTAATCACTTTCATAACATCAGAAGGGACAACTCTTTCTTTTAATCTTGTCTCGAATTTTTCTCGATCAAGCGATTTATCATCTCGCTCAATTCCCAATTCTTTTTTAATTGTTTTAAGCTGTTCTCTTAAGAAAAAATCTTTTTGGCTTTTATTAATCGTTGCTTCGATTTTTTGATTGATATTGTGTTGTAAGATACTAATATCGAGCTCTTTTTTAAGTAAAATCAAGGCTTTATCGATACGTTTTCGAATATCAAATGTTTCTAAAACATCTTGCAATTCTTCTCTAGAAGCAGTTGTCAAAGCAACTGCGAAATCAGCCAACTTACCAGGTTCTGTAAAGTCAGAGTGCCCTAAGAAGATTTGAAGCTCTTCTTTAAAGAGAGGATTGAGTTTTAAAAGTTCTTTAATAGTTGAAAGAATACTAATAGCATAAGCTTTTAATTCGGTGGTCAGAATAGGATCATCTTCTATATAGCTAACATTGGCTTTAAGAGTTTTTGTTTCTGAGGTGGGTTTTTCAATTTTAATTCGTCGTTCCATGTTCAGGATTACTTGCGCACCCCCTTGTTCCATGGGAATAATTCTCAAAACTCTAGCCAATACACCAATTTGATAAAGATCGGAGAATCCCACCTTATAAATTTCTGCTTGCTCAGAACGTGTTAGTACTAAACCCACACATTTGTGATCAGATTTAGCAACAACCTTTAATACCTCGTAAAAAGGACCTGGCTCAATGACTAAAGGAGCTGCCATTCCTGGAAAGAAAGGACGACGTAAAAGAGGAAAAACATGAACTTGTTCTGGAAGCTGCCCATTTTTTTTACTAAGCTGATTATCTTCCAGGGAATTCAAAGCATTTTCAAATTCTGTTTCTAGTGCGTCAATTGGTTCTTCCAGCATTTAGCATCCTAATAAAGAAAGTTAATGGATTTCTTTCTAAACATTTAGTTTATTTTTGGGAGTGTATTTTTCCCTATAAAGATAAGTGTTGAATATCTAGAAATCTCTGTTTAAGTAACTAAAACAGCGATTTGTCATGATTTTGCATTAACGATGTAATTTTCCAACTTAGTCAGTTTACAGGTTTAAGACTAATTATTCAATCTTAGGAGATAACTTCACAAATTTTCTTGTAAAAATGGATTAGATTTTTATAGTTGTTTGATTGCCAAGTTGTTCACATTGAGCGTCTGATAAAAAAGATTTGTTTATAATTTGAAAATTGTTTATGGAGATCTAAACCATGCAATTCTTTTCAAAAAGGCCTAGTAGAGTTGATAACATAAATTTGAGATAGAAGAAATTGCTATGGGAATACATAGAATAAGCCTATTAAAAGCATAGGGTGAACTATTGTTTGATCCAATTCATCAGATTATTTTCTATAATAACGTGACATTAAATTTTTAAATAAAAAAAGTTTTCATCCAATTTTTTTTAGATCAGAATTTAAAGCTTTTTAGGAAGAAAGCGATTTTGGCTGATATTAAAAATAAAGCTGCTAATTAAGTTTTTAATCCTAGTAGCAGCCCAATTAGTTATAAATAACCCAGTTTATCAAAAACTTTTGCTAGACAAGTTTATAAAAAATAATTAGACAAATATTTCTTAAAGTTTTTTCGATTTAATTAAGGATAGAAAAATGGAACCTCTTGGTCATTCGCAAACAATTTCTATAAAAACACCTCAAATAATTTGGAAAGTAAAACGTTATGATGCGTTACTAGAACAAATCTTGGAAAATTTTAAAAATTATCTAATATCTCAAGAATCTTTACTTAATTGGATTGTTCATGATTTTAATAATATCAATTTACAAAATACAATAATCCCTATTATTAAACATTTGTTTGTTAATAGACTAAGGAAACCTGATCGATCTAGTTCTGAATATTTAAATTTTCAACGAGAACACTACAAAAAATTTTTAAAAATTTTAAGAACAGCTGTGGAATGGTCCGAACTGAATCGCAATGAAGCAGTAACTGAACATGTGTTTGCATTTTGTCATATTCTTTATACAGAAACACATTTTAATCATTGTACTCAAATTATTTTTAGGACGTTTATTCAATTAGGCACTGCGAAGCTTAGCAAAGAAAAGGTAAAATACCCCCTTCCATATGTAAAAGGATTTGACAAACATCGGATGGTAAGAGGATTGGAGGTTCAATATCAAAGAATTGCCTCAGTTGACGACTCTGTACAGACAACGAGTGTTTTTACTCGCACAACAAATAGTTTGATTGGTTACATGAATGGGATTAGCCTTTATGATTTTGACCCCAATATGCAATCTAATCCTATGCATCTTCTCATGAATTTAACAATTAATATTCAAGGTCAAACTTTTTGTACTAAAAATTTAGCATTAGGTTCTCCGACGATCGAAAATGGATCGGGTGTAGCGACCATTAATCCTGAAATGAGGGGTTTACTTTCCTATTATCGGCAAAAAGAAGTTGAGTGTGGGCTTTTGTATTTGAATTACCAAAATTGCCGTAATCAAGTTAGTCGATTAGCTGCAGATGAAAAGCCTCGATGTCTTGCTATTCATGATTTAGGCGATCAATTTAAAGAATTTTATGTTCTCACATTATCTCACAATAGCCCTTTTTATGAGCAAATTGGCCATGATATTGAAGATTTAACTGCAAGCTCAGTAAAAAGTAAAATTTGGGCAGATTTATGTACAACAGGTTCTGAAGTATTTAAATATTATTTACCATTGGATCATGGGTTATCAGAGTGGGTGAAAGCCACTTTAAATCTTGTTCATACCACGCAATTTGATAAATGCAAAATTTTTACAGAAGACACTTTGAAGTTATTTATTGAAAAGTTTCATCATACATTAATTATTAATGCAAAAACTTGTTTTGGTCTTACTTTGGGATACTCTATCTACCAACCTGGGTCTTTTTTTAAAAAACATTTGATCACCGAAATATTTGATGGAAATCCTGAAGAAACAGGATATTGGATTCCTCAAAAATTAGTAGAGGCAACAGATTTAAGAAATTTTGGGATTGAATTGGCAGATCATATTCATTCAATTATTTTTCATAATAGAGATGATTTAAGCCCTAGTGAAAGGCGTATATTTCTTAGTTTCTTCTATAATTATTTGACAAATTATTGTTTAATTCGTTTACAGCCAAAGGCGATGGCTGGTGTTTGTAAAGGTAGAATTGATCGAGGCGTCGCGCGCATGGGCGCATCAATTGCTGAAATGATTGTTCTAAAAGATCAAGAAAATGACCCACAAATAATTGAATTTTTTGAAATGCTTCTTTTGGTTCGATCCCTTATTGTACGTAAAAGAGTTATCAAACGTGAGAGGTTATTAGAGTTAATTGAGTTTCTTCAATTTTTGCATGATCATAAATCACAAGTTAAAAAACTTTTTAAAGTTGTTTTTCCAGATGTATCCATCAACTATGATTTACTTTTATCTAAGCCAGAAACTGACTTAAAAAATGTTTTTGAAGATCACTATTTTTTAACCACATTGATTGAAATTATTTTGCCAGATTTATTAGAAGAGGAAAAATTCTTAAAATTTCTCATAGAATTTGCAAAGGAGTCAACTGAAGAATTAGGTTCTGACAGGAGATTTCCAAAGGTTTTAAAAGATTTTATCTTAGATAAAAAATTCTTAAATAACCCAAAAAAATCTACGTATACACTTCTAAATAAGCTACAGCGTTATCCAATCTTTGTCAAAGAGTTATTTAAAGAGTTAATCAAAAGAGACATACTTGAATCAGCTATTGAGTAAAAGTTAGTTGAGTAAGAGGAAGGATAATTTTTGTAATAATTAACATTCAGGGTAACATATGCTAGGTTTGAGTTTTATATTTCCAAAAACAGAGTCTGCTTATTTGGAAGGTTGCAAAGAGCTAGAATGGAAAGTTGTTCGTTATGAAGAGTTAATTAAACAACAGATAGAGATTCTTGGAAAACTTTTACTAAAAACAGACGGATTAATTGAATATGTAGTTAAACACATCTCCAATGAAAACGTAAAAAATACCTTGTTTCCTATCATTCAACATTTATTTTCTCAAACGTTTTCTCAAGAAACTTCTAGATTTAATGAAATTTATTTAGATCAAAAAAGGCAATCATATAAAAAATTTATTTCTCTTCTTAGAAAAGCCCTCGATTATTTTGAAAAAAATCGACATGAACTCATTGCTAGAAATGTTTTAACTTTAGGTTATAAATTTTATTCCCAAACTCGCTTCAATAATTGCGGCGCTGAAATTTTTAATAATTTAATGGAATTTGGAAAAAAAGCAACTCTTGAACAACCTAATATTTCTACAATAGTTCCTAATGATAGCCGTTATAAGCTAATCTTTGGATTAGAAATTATTCGTCAGCGAATGCTAGAATTGGAAAAAAATTCTGTATTGACGGCAACTTCGTTTGGTCGTTATCAAGGTCAATATCAATCTTCTGGGAAACTATTTTATGGTTTATTTGATCCCCATATACAAGGAAATTTTGTTTCTTTAAAAAGAAAGATTTGTGTTTATCAACCGGCAAACAAGTTTTGTGTTAAAAATCTGATGATGCCTTCCCCGACTATCGAAACAGGTGGCCCTGTCTCAATAAATTCAGAAATGCGTGCTTTTCTAACTCTGTGTCGAGAAAAGCAAAAAACGATACTTTATATTAACTGTCAAGACAAATGTCCAAGCGTAGGATTGATAGCAGGAGATGACTCTTATCGTTGTCAAGCTATTGAAACATTAGCAGAAGAATTTGCAAATACTTTATTTTTAATTACTCTAACCCATGATCATCCTTTTTATGAGCAAATAGGGCATCAGATAGACACATTAAATAGTCAGCTGGTCAAAAAGGCCATATTTGATCAAATTTTTAACCCTAATTTTCGTCAATTTGAGGATTATATACTGCCTACAGAGGAGATAAAAAAATGGATGGTAATCACTTTTGATGTGATTCATGCAAAAAAATTTAGCAATTGTGACCATTTTTCGGATGCACAAGAACGTGATTTTTTTATTGAAGAATGTCATCTAGCATTAATACAAAATGAAGAAATGCTTCGATTAGGGTATTCAATTTATCATGATACAGAGCATTTTAAAAAAGAATTATTGAGGCAAATCTTTATAGAGGATAAGCAAAAAAGTGGGAACTCCGTACCAGAAAAAATAGTTCTTATAAAAGAAAGTCAAAAATATAGATTTAATCTAAAACATTGGTGCTTGATATTAACGGATCAAATTCATGACGTGTTATTCAATAAACAAAAAGTTCTTTCTCCAAAAGAAAAACGGATTTTTATTCGCCTTTTTTATAACTATCTAACCATGCAATTATTAGTTTTTATTGAACCTAAATTTCTAAATATGAGTTCTACAAATTCAACCGATAGATCCATTAGCTTTGAAGAAATGTTTGCGCATGAGTTGATAGTGAAGGGATTGGAAGATAATCCTGAAATGATAGCTCACTTTGAAATGTCTATTCATTTGCGTGCTATGATGATTTGTAAAAGAGCCGTTGGCGAAAAGCAACTGAATCGACTTTTAGAAACAATTTTGTTTATGCTTGATCACAAAGACCAAATAAAAACATTATTTGCAAAAGTATTTCCGAATGTAAATTTTGAAAATGATATATTAGAGAAAACAAAAAAATCCTCACTTCCAAGCTTATTTCAAAAGGAACAATTTAAAAATTTTCAAATGGAGCACATTTTACCAGAATTGATGAAATCTAAAGAATTTCAAAAATATTTAAAAGAAACTGTTTTTTCTGTTTTTTTAGGAAGTGAAAAGTTCCGAGAAATTTTTCAGTCCGAAACATTTAAATATTATTTGGGAAAAACAGTGCATTTGCCTGATTTGAATGATGAGCATGCAATTAATGAATTTTTACAAACTCAAGCTCAAGCTATTGATTCAGCATTAGCAAGCCCTGATTGTCAAACACTTTTAATCCAAGCATTTTTGAAGGAATCCGCTTCTTTAAAAGAATATTTAGAAACATTTATTTTGCGACAAATCAAAAATATTAAATATTAGTTATTTAAAAGCGATTTTTTTTGATTAGAATGAAATTTGAATGCGTTAACAAGTATTTGAATTGATTGTTAGATGAAAATTTTCCAATTTTTAATCCTTTTCTTTCGAATTTTAATTATCTATCCTTAAAATAAGTAATTTGGAAGGAAGCCAAAGATATTCACTCAATAAATTCATAACACAGTTGACTCATTGGCAATGGAGAAAGAATGTTTAATACACAGGCTGTAAAAGCTCTTGCGCATTATCGTCGATTAGCTGAACAGAAAGAAGAAGAACAGCTATTTATTCATGCTGCATTTTCTAAAGACCATTGTCGGCAAGGGGGCCCCGAGAATGATCATCGTATGCCTTATAAAAGAGATGTCGATCGTATTATTCATTCAAAAGCCTACTCGCGGTATGTTGATAAAACACAAGTTGTGTATTTAGTTAACAATGATCACATTACACATCGCAGCTTGCATGTGCAACTTGTCAGTAATTTTGCCAGAGGAATTGCAGAAATATTAGGATTAAATTTAGATTTAGTAGAAGCTATAGCACTTGGGCATGATGTGGGACATCCGCCTTTTGGACATGAAGGTGAAGACTATCTTTCTACTTTATCTATAGAGTATGGAAATGGTCCCTTTTGTCATGCTTTACAATCTTGCCGTTTATTCACCGAATTAGAACCTCTTAATTTAGGGTTGGCGGTTTATGACGGTTTTTTGAGCCATGATGGAGCAATGGCTGGAGCTTTTTTAAAACCTAAATTTGGTAAAACTTGGCAAGATCATTTAGACGAGAGAGAGCAGAAAAAAATAAACCTTGATTTGAATATTATGCCAGGTACTTTAGAGGGATGTTTAGTCAAGCTTTGCGATACAATGAGTTATGTCGGTCGTGACATTGAAGATGCCATCAATTTAGGTATTTTAAAAAGAAAAGATATCCCTGTTACCTGTTTGGGAATCACTAATAAAGATATCTTAAGCTTTTTAGCAGCAGACGTCATTCAAAATAGTTATCATAAAGAGTATATTACTATTTCAAAAGAAGCTTTTGAAGCTTTAAAAATACTCCGCCAATTTAATTTTCAACATATTTACGTGCATCCCCAATTAAAGGTAGAATCTTCAAAAATTAAGTGTAGTTATCGAATTTTGTTTGAATGGCTTCTTCAAAATTTGGAAGCTAATCGAGAAGAAAGTTATGTATGGAAACACTACTTAAGAAAACGGACTGAAAATTATTTATCTCAAACCAACTCTGTTCAAATGATCGTAGATTATATATCAGGAATGACAGATAACTTTTTTGTTCGTACCTTAGAAAAAATTATTGTTCCTAGTAAAATCGAGATTGACAAATGAGTCGTTTTTTATTGATTGAAACAAGTACGGAAAGAGGGGTTTTTGGCCTTTCACAAGATGAAAATATTCTTTTCTGTGAAGAACTACCTTTTGGGACGACTCAGTCTCGTTTTTTGATGCCTCGATTGGCTGAGTTTATTCAACAGAATTCCTTACGTTCTGAAGATTTAACTTTTATTGGCATAGGGACTGGGCCTGGCTCTTATACGGGAATTCGTGTAGGTATGTCTGTGGCTCAAGCTTTGTCTTATAGTTGGAAAATACCTCTTGTCGGCGTGTCAAGTTTAGATGGTTTTGTTCCATCTAAAAAGAATGTTCCTTTTGCAGCTATCATTGATGCTCGAATTGGAGGTGCTTATGTACGCAAAGGCATATTAACTGACCAGGGGATTGATTATTTATGTGAACCCTCGATTTACTCTCTTGCAGAGTTGGGAACTTTTTTAAAGGACGTCAAAATTTTAGTGACTCCTTTCTTTCAATCATTGAAATTAAAATTAGAGAAGCAATATCCAGACCTAACGTGGACCTGGGAGGAAAAAGCCCCCTCCTTAGATGCTTTAGCTCATAGAATGAATCTGGCTTATCGAAACAAAGCTTGGACAAATAAGGGGCATTTAGAGCTTTTATATTTAAGAGAAACGGAAGCTGAACGAGAAAAAAATAAATCATCATCTTAACTAAGCTCTTCTTTTTAACGTCAAATTATTCTTTGAATATTCAAATTTATCCCCTGCTTTTTGCAAGAAGTCTATTGATTAATATCCTCTATTTCAGGTAGCATAATCGCTATCTGTGTAAGAAAAAGATAAGTATTGACTGGCAAATCTTTGAAAAAAGGTTTATTCCAGCAAATTTAACACTTAGAAATTAGGAAACAACTCAATGTCACTTGTAAAAGTCCGTATAGGCGACTCAATAGATAAAGCTCTCCGTGCCTTGAAGAAACGTCTCGATAAAGAAGGAGTTATGAAGTCTGTAAAAGCACATCGTTTTTATTCTAAACCTTCTATCAAAAAACGTGCTAAATCTAAAGCTGCTTTAAAATATAAGAAACAACGTTAAGAGCCTTACGCTTACAAAGCTTACGCCCTTATGATGCATAAATAATTATTCTATAAGGGTATCAATTTTACCTTAAATATTAATATTTAGTTGTTTAAGGTATTTAACCTTTTTTAGAAAATTTTTCGTAGTATTTTATTGCGAAAATTCAAAAAATTAATCCTTCAAAATAAAGTAGTAGATCTTATGGCTGACTATTACGAAATTCTAGAAGTTGCACGTGGTGCGACTCCCGAAGAAATCAAAAAAGCATACCGAAAAAAGGCTGTTCAGTATCATCCTGACAAAAATCCCGGTGATGCAGATGCTGAAAAACGATTTAAAGAAATATCGGAAGCTTACGAAGTTTTAAGCGACGAAAAAAAACGACAAGTTTACGATCGTTACGGCAAAGAAGCTTTGCAAGGAGCTGCTGGTGGTGGACAAGGTTTTTCATCCATGGACGAAGCTCTGCGAACCTTTATGGGTGCGTTTGGAATGGGTGGAGGCGGAGAAAGTATTTTCGACTTTTTTGGCGGTGGAAATGGAGCTGAATTTGGAGGCCGAGAAGGGGGTAGAGGGGCTCGTCAAGGAGCCAGCAAACGCGTTAACATTAACGTCTCCTTTGAAGAAGCGGTCAAAGGTGTCGATAAAGAGCTTGTGATTTCTAACTACGCAAATTGTAATGTTTGCAATGGTAAAGGCTCCTCCTCATCACAAGGAATTAAAACCTGTAGTGAATGTAAAGGCAGAGGTCAAGTTTTTGAACAAAGAGGTTTCTTTAGCATGACAATGGCTTGTCCAAAATGTCATGGAGAAGGAAAAGTTATTACCGACCCTTGTAAAAACTGCAAAGGACAAGGTGCTGTTAAAGAAAAACAACACATTAAAGTTCATATTCCAGCTGGTGTAGATAGCGGAATGCGTTTAAAAATGAGCGGGTATGGTGATGTAGGACAACATGGTGGTCCTGCAGGAGACTTATATGTGTTCATCAATGTAGAACCACATGAGATTTTCGAGCGAGAAGGGAACGATATTTTATTAGATTTACCCATTAGTTTTGCTGAAGCTGCCCTTGGTTGTAAAAAAGAAGTGCCGTCTTTGACCAATCGAGCGTGCCGTATTACCATTCCAGAAGGAACGCAAAATGGAAAGATTTTCCGAGTAAAGGGTGAAGGATTTCCCAATGTACACGGACATGGAAAAGGAGATTTACTAGTACGTATATTTGTCGAAACACCCACCCGTTTAAGCGAGCGTCAAAAAGAGCTTTTACAAGAATTCAGTGAACTTGAAGGACCCAACAATCTTCCTAAAAGAAAAGGCTTTCTAGATAAAATTAAAGAATTTTTTTCACCGAACTAATTATTTTAATTCAGCATCGATGGTTCGACTATCGATGCTGAGTTTAGCACCTAGATAACCAACATATAGATAAATCAATAGATTTCAAAAATCATGCGTTTCCCAAAAAAAGTTATTGATTTAACGGCTAGCATAGTTAGAAAAAAATTGGCTTACTGATTTTTTCTTGTGATGCTACGCACATTTCTATATCAATCCCATGATTTTGCAAAACTCCTTTTACCACACCTAAAGCCGTTTCAGGACTATTACATTCATTTGATAGATGAGCTAAATGAACATGTCTAAGTTTTGGATGATAAATCTGAGAGAGTAAAGTGCCGCAAGCCTCATTAGACAAATGTCCACTACGACTAAGGACACGTTGTTTATAAACCATTGGTCGAGGGGAGGCATGTACCATAGAAGGTTGATGGTTAGATTCAAGATATAAGTAATCACATCCTTGAAGTTTAGCTTGAACAAGAGAGGTTGCAAAACCAAGATCAGTACAAAATCCAAGTTTTAGATCATTCAAACGAATTGTAAATGCTACCGGATCAATTGTATCATGCTGAATCGTAAAAGGATGAACTTCAATGTCTTTAAATTCAAAAGTTTCTCCAGTAGAGAAAATCTTAAATTTTGGACAATTGCGAAATGCTTCAACAATACCTTTGGCTGTTTCATGATTGGCTAAAACAGGGATTCCTAATTTATAAGCGAGTACTTTTAATCCTTGGATATGATCAGAGTGTTCATGAGTAATTAAAATTGCATCGATATCAGAAATATCAACATTGATTTCTGCAAGGCGGTTTTGAATGGCTTTGGCACTTATACCCGCATCAATAAGAATTTTAGTTTGAGAGGTGCCGAGATAGATACAGTTTCCTTTGGACCCTGATGCGAGTGGGCAAAATCCCTTCATAATCACCTAGTTTTAATCATTTAAACAGTCATTTATCAGAAAGGCGGATTTATAACATATTTAAAGATTAGTTTTCTTGCGAAATTTACTTCAATGCACTATTCATGCTTAATTAAAGACGAGAATCTCAAGTTTTCTCAGAATTTAATTTTTGGCTGTTTACTTAAGTCTGAGTTTTAATTTTTTAGTTAGAAATCACTTAAGGGTTAGTAGGTTTTTTTTGATTAACTTATCGCAGAATAAAAAAATTTATTCAGAATTTAAATGCAAGCCATGATTTAATCCAATTTGAATGAAGACATTTTAGAGGCGAAACTGAGTAGTCCATTCAGTTATTCCATCCTTACCATATTGGACTTAATAAAATCTGAAGAGCACAAATAAAATTGATCATTCCATTAATTCTGCATCTACTAAGTCATCTTCTTCGGATACCGACTTCGCAGCATAAATTTTACGTGGACGGCTACCTTCCGCAGGTCCAACAATGCCTTGCATTTCTAGCTGGTCCATTAAACTCGCTGCTCGTGCATATCCAATTTTTAGTTTTCTTTGAAGAAAGGTAGTAGAGGCATTTCCTGTACTCAAAATAATATCTTTAGCTTGCTCATATAAACTATCTAGTTCAAGACCTTGTTCTAAGCCATTAACTAGGCCATCCAAACTCGCATGGTATTGATCAAATGATTGGATAACATAGTTAGGAGGAGCTTGATCACAAATATGTTGAACAACAGCTAAAATGTCTTCATCTCTGACAAACGCTCCTTGTGCGCGTGTTAAATGAGACGAACCTGGAGGAAGGAAAAGCATGTCGCCATTGCCCAATAAAGTTTCAGCACCTGTTTCATCAAGAACAATTTGACTATTAACGCGGCTAGCGACTTTGAAGGAAATTCGGGTTGGAAAGTTAGCTTTAATTAAACCTGTAATAACTTCTCGAGAAGGTCGTTGAGTGGCTAAAATTAAATGAATACCTACGGCACGGGCCATTTGAGCAATACGGGCAATCGGTGTTTCAATATCATTGCTAGCAACCATCATTAAATCGGCTAATTCGTCAATAATCCCTACAATAAATGGCATATGCGTAGGGATTTCCCTTCCTAAATTAGCTTCTTGCTCTTGATTAATTGTTCGTTTATTAAAAGTATCGATATTACGCACCCCCACCATTTTGAGAACCTCGTAACGGCTTTCCATTTCTTTCACGAGCCAATTTAAAGCAGCAGCAGCTCCTTGAGGTTCTGTGATAACAGGAGCAAGCATGTGAGGTAAACGTGTATAAGGAGTGAGTTCCACTTTTTTAGGATCGACCATAATCAATTTGATTTGATCAGGTTTGGCATTTAAAACAATGGACATAACAATTGTGTTTATACAAACTGATTTTCCAGAACCTGTGGCTCCTGCAATAATGCAATGAGGCATTTTTGCAAGATCACTCATAACATAATCGCCATTAACAGCTTTTCCAAGTAGAATAGGAATGTTAAGTTTTTGTGTTCCTTGTTGATAAGCTAATAGCATATCTTTAAAACCTACTTCTTGAGGTTGTGCATTAGGAACCTCTATTCCAACGGCTGCTTTGCCTGGAATGGGGGCAATAATTCGAATCGATTTTGCTTCCATGTTTAAGGCTATATCGTTGTCGAGAGTTTTTATTTTTTGAACTTTGACTCCGATTGCTGGATGGACTTCAAAAGAAGTGATAGTTGGGCCACAATTAATTTGACCAACCTTTGCCTCTATTCCAAAGCTAAGTAATGTTTCTTCTAAAACTTCTGCTTGTCTTTTCAAATCTTTTTTTAAAGAAGATTGATCGACCTTTTTAGGATTTGTCAAAAGAGTGAGCGACGGGAGATTATAGTTTGTGAAATCTCCATTATAAACGCTTTGTGCGACTAAAGCAGCTTCGCGTTTACGAAGTTTGGGATCGCTGATCTCCTTGGAAAGTTCGGGTCGTTTAAAAGCTTCACGATGATCAGATTCAAGATAATTTTCTAGAGATTCTTTTTTTCTTGGACGAGCCAAAGTTTGTGTTTCAATTATTTCTTCTTGAAAGTCGTCATCCGTTTGTTCTTTCCTTGAAAGTGATGGTCGAACTTTAAGATTTTGTTCTGGTTGAATGGCTAATAAATCTGAAGGGGCTTTTGGGTTTCCTTCTTGAAAATGCGTTGTAGGAATGCGAAGTTTCACAAAGCGAAGGAAGTCACTGTCAGATTCTTCTAGGGATTTTTTCTCCTCTTTACTTTCTTTTTTTTCTAACATTGATGTTTCTTCAGCTTTGTTTACAGTTGGATTACGATTAGCCCATTCTTTTTTAAATCTATCAAAAATCTTTTGAAAAAGAGGAAGGAGGCGAATTTTAAATAAAAAAAGGAGACTTGCGATAAGTGTACTTGAAAAAATAAGAGCAACACCAACTGTGTTAAAAATATGATTTAAATTGAAAGAAGGTAAATCTTGGTAAAGAAAAAAGAAAGGAGCTCCTCCTAAGTGATATCGCATAGATTTAATCCATAAACCTGGGTAAAAAGTGCGACCAATAAAATCTCCAAAGGTTGGGTAGTCACTTTCAATTAGACTCAGGAGCATACTCGTTGAGATTAGCGTTATGGCTACGTAAATATTTTTTAACCAGACAAAATGAAGATTTTTACTGAATAATTGTCTCCAACCCATCCAGCCAATATAAAAAACTAGAAGGTAACTAGATAGACCAAGGAATGCATGTAGAATCCATCCTAATTTATCACCCATGACTCCTAATAGATTTTTTGAGTCGGGAGCAATGGCATAACTCATCAAACTAAGTAATAGAATTACTGCGAACGAAAGGGAAAGAAACCCTTTTGTTTCAATAGTCATTAAAGAAATGGCTTCTTCTGTATAAACATTCTTTTGTTTTTTTTTAGATGATTTAGTCTTTTTTGCCATGATATTTGCCTTTACATCTGAAAATAAAGAGTTGTAGCTATTCCAATGAATAGGCAATACCAAGCAAAGTAAACCCATTTATCTTGCGTCATCATTTGTATGACGGCCCATAATGAGGCACAACCAATCATAAAAGAAGTGATAAAACCTGTTAGAAATTGTCCTATTTCTATTGGAGGAATTTCTGAAGCCGGTAACTTTAGAAATTGCCAAATCTCTAAAAATGTTCCGCCTAGAATCGCTGGAATAGCTAATAAAAATGAAAATTGGATTGCGTCTTGTTTATCCCAGCCAAGCAATCTGGCAGCTGAGATAGTAGCTCCACTACGAGAAATACCTGGTAAAACTGCCACAGCTTGAAATAATCCAATCGTTAAACAATCTCTCAATGAATGTTTTTTTTGCATTTGCAAGCGAAAGTAAACACCAGAAAAAAGCAAAGCAGCAGAAAAAAGAAAGCATAGCCCTAAATATTGAGGTTGATCAAATGTTGCTTTGATAGGTTTTAAAATCAAAACAAGGGGAAATAAAGGGAGAGTTCCTAATATAATGTGAAAGATGTGATTGCGCTCTGTTATTAAACTTTGTTTTATCTGTGGCAAGAACATGTAGAGAATAGATCCTAAAGTTCCTAAATGACAAATAAGGTTAAACAATACGTAGCTTTGAAGTTTTTCAAACCCTAGGAAATACTGTGCTAATTCAAGATGGCCAGACGAGCTAATTGGTAAAAATTCTGTCACGCCTTGAATAAGACCTAAAAAAAAGGCTTCCCATATTGTCATAAAAAATCCAGAAGAAAGGCTTTACATTTCGTTTGATAAACGAATTAATTGTGAATAAAATTAGTGTATACCATTCCCAAAAAATAAACACACAAATTTATAAGAGTGAAATTTCGGAAGTTGTTTTAAGATAAAAAGAGGGCGATCGACGGGATTCGAACCCGCGACATTTGGAACCACAATCCAACGCTCTAACCAGCTGAGCTACGACCGCCATTGAAGATACAATATTTTTAGTTAAAGGTTCCATTTTAGTCAATAAAAAAAATTAAGACATTTGCTAAATTTATTCCTGCTAATAATTTTTCGAAACGACATCCAAAAGTTTATAAACTTTAAAAAAAAAGCCATTTTGCTTCATAGTTTTCTTCTGAAGTTTCTTCGTAAAATTGATTGTTAATGATTAATAGTGTTACCAATAAACTCAAGTAACCTATGAGGAAATAAGGATTTATAAATTCCGTCTCGATATAATGATCAATAAAATCAGGCATTTGATAAGTTAATTTGAGAACAAATCCTGTATAAATATCATTAAGGAAAACAATTCCTTTTCCTATAAAGGGAATAAAAGACAAAAATGCCCCTAAAAATAGTAATACTAAGGAAATAGAAACTAAAAAAGGGAAAAAGAGATTATAAAATAATCCGATAACGGGAAACTGTTGAAATAAATAAAGGGTCATTGGCAATGCGACTAAATTAACGGCAATTGTAAGAGCTAGAACCTGCTTGAATAAAGTTAAAATCAAGTATCCATGCTGATTCCATCCATCCATTTCAATAACTTGGTTTAAGCGTCTTTTAGAAATCCAAAGATCTAGCCATCGACTAGCAGGCTGATGGCCTAGTAAAATGGATGCGGTAATGAAAAAACTTAATTGAAAACCTACTGTATTTAGTAAAGAAGGGTCGATGAACAAAATCCCTATGATAGCGATTCCAAGATTGTTAAGAGGTGTAGATTGTTTTTCAAAAATGTCGCTCAAAATGACTAATGAGCTCATAATCCAAGCTCGAACGACAGAGGCGTTGAAGCCTAGAAAGGTAAAGTAGATAGCTAAAAACACTAAAAGTAAAATAGCCTGTATTTTTCGAGGGAAAAGTAGGCGAAGTAAAAAGCTGAGTAAACCAGCCAACATAGCAAAATGAAATCCTGAAATTGCAAGAAGATGTTGAAGACCGAAGCGCGAAAATTCCTCTTTAACCCATGAAACATTCATTTCTCCTGTTGCTAGCCCTGCTAAAAAAAAGCCAGTGATAGAGTTATTAAATTGTTTGCGAATCCATTCAGCAGTTTTCTTTTTCCATTGAAAGCGATGTTCAGTAAATCCCCAATTTTCTTTTAAACCGAGCCAAGGTTCTACATTAGAAACTTTTAGTCGATAATCTCCTTTTCCCGGTTTAGATAATTTACCATGCACAATATATTCTCGTTGCGCTAAAGGCCGTTGAAGAAAGCCACTTTGAGGGATAGAAACAATACATTTGATTTGTTTCGCAATTGAATGATGCGGTGAGGAATCGGGGAAAAAACCCAAAAGAGTGCAGTGAAAATTCCATTGTGTTCCAAAGGGAGAGCGCTGTTTATCTAATGAATCAATTGATAAATGAGCTTTTCCTATTAATCCTTTATCAGGAAGATGAGGAAATTCATAAGAAACCGCTAGAAAAAAATAAATTAATATAAACAGCAAGAGATTTAATGCAAATAATGGACGTATGAATGGATGATAAAAAAGATTAATGCAAAATGGGGTCCAAAAGAATAAGCTTGGAATGAGTACTAAAGCAAAAGAATGAAAAAATGCATATGCCCCTAATATCAAAGAAATTGAATGGAAAAGAGCAGGATGTTTGAGCCAAAAAAAGAGTAACCGATCTAGCATGTTTATATTTTTAGATGTATTAAAAATATTTTTTAGTCTGAGGAAAAATCATAAACTTGATAATAATTATTATAAAAGTAATTCTTCTGCAATTTGACTACTCATCGGAATGTTGATTCTTTTAATTTGAAATCATTTGAAAAAATTCAGAACTGCGGTTAATTAAGACAAATGCAATAGATAGACAATTTTCATTTATCTAAGAGATAATCAAGGATTATTTAATTATGGATCGACACGTTAAAGAGCATTATAGTTGTTACTCAGAAGAATCACCTCAAGGACATTTTCATTGTGTCATTGAGTTAAATGAAAATCCTATGATGGATTGGCAAGAGGCATCTGAAATAGCTCCTAATTTAACTAGAGGCTGGTATGAATTGGCACAATTGCCTGTTCAAGATCGAATTGAATTTACAAAAGAATTTTGGTTAACAAAGCTGCCTTATCATCCTTCTTTAAACGAATTTTTAAATAAATTTTTTAGTAGGGTTGATAATATTGGGATTTTTTTAACTCAGCAGAAGTATGAAGATTCATTTGAAGTCAGTTTTGTTTACAGTCTTATCAATGATGGAGGATTTTTTCATGGTAGCGTACCTGCTAGTGAACAAGAAATTAATGCTTTGCAAAAAGTGTTTCCAGACTATATTCTTCCTTCTGATTTCTTGGCTTTTCTGCAAATACATAACGGATTTGCCAAGTTAACAGATACGGGAATCATCAAATCAATTGAAATGGCTAATGCGTATGAAGTTTTGCAAAAGCTATTAGAAAAAGAGAGTCCCATGACAACAACTAAAGGAGTTGTGGTCTATCCTCGTTCGATTATACCCTTTTACCAATCATTTGGGATGCCTTTTTTTCAGTGTTTTTGGGGAGAATGGTATCCAGATCATGAAATGGGTAATGTTTATTATTCGAATTCGGCAAAAACTATTTTAGATTGTGCGAAGCTGGATGATTGCGTAGAAACAATGGCTTTTGCAACGTTCACTGAGTGGTTAATGTTCTATCTTGAAAAAATCGACTAATTTGGCTCATGTATTTAGTTAAAAAATTATATGAAGAACACGCAAAAAAACTTGGACTTGAGTTGACTGCGGGTAAAAATGGGATAAATAGACGCATTAAAGTTCCAGAGGCTCAAAGACCTGGATTGAGCTTAAGCGGATATCTTAAGTATTATGCTGAAAAGCGAATTCTTATTTTCGGTAAAGTAGAGATCGAGTATATCCGAGATTTAGATTCTCAAATTCGCGTAGAGCGTCTGGAAGCAATTGTTAAGCAAAATACTCCGGCGGTGATAGTGAGTAGGCGTTATCGTCCCCCAAAAGAGCTGCGGGCTATTTGTGAAAAATTAAATATTCCTCTTTTTCGTACAAATTTATCTACCATGAATTTGATGAGCCAATTAACACTACTTTTAACAGAAGAATTTGCTCCTAGTGTTAGTTGTCATGGGTCTCTTGTTGAGGTATTTGGAGTGGGTGTTTTAATTCAAGGGGATTCTTCTGTAGGTAAAAGCGAGGCTGCTCTTGGATTAATTGAAAGAGGGCATCGTCTTATTTCAGATGATATCGTGAAAGTAAAAAAGAAAGAAGGAACATATTTAGAAGGTTCTGGAGTTGCTTTAACGCGCCATCATATGGAAATTAGAGGAATTGGGATTATTAATGTTGCTAATCTTTATGGAGCAGTTTGCGTAAGAGATCAAAAAAGTATTGATATTGTTGTCCGATTAGAGGCATGGCATGATGAACATTTTTATGATCGGATTGGTTTAGACGAAAAATTTACAAAAATTCTAGATATAAAACTTCCGTATTTGACTTTACCTGTTAAGCCAGGACGAGATGTTGTTTTATTACTAGAAACCATGGCTTTAAATCATCGCTTGAAAAATATGGGTTATAACTCGGCTCAAGAATTTACGACAAAAGTATTAGAATTAACGACATCTAAAGTCAGAAACAAAATTTTACCTTAAGGATGCAAATACATTCTAAAAACCAAGGAAAAATTGTGAAACTCGTTTGTAAAGTACAAGTAAAAAATCGCATGGGTCTTCATACGCGACCAGCAACCACGATTGTTAAATTATTGCAAAATTGTAAGAGTGATGTTTATTTTACACACAAACAAGAAACAATTAATGCGAAGAGTATTTTGAGTATTCTCATGTTAGCTGCTAGAAAAAATTCTAAAATTACAATAGCAGTGGAAGGGGAAGATGCAAATGACACCATGGATAAACTGATTGAGGCGTTTGAGTCTCAATTCGGAGAGTAAGTAATGCAGCTCAAGGCTGAAGAGATTATTTTAAAAGGCTCTCCCATCTGCCGTGGCATTGCAATTGGTCAAACATATTTTCTCGATCGTGATGAATTTACTGTTTGTGAAAAGCAGATTGATTCTTCCGATTCTGAAAAAGAGGTTGAACGTTATCGTCACGCCCTTTTTAGAAGTAGGCAAGATATCAAGCGATTACAAACACAACTTGAATCGGAATCAGCACAAGAAGCTATTCTTATCTTGGAGGCTCAGCTAGAGATTCTACAAGATCCTTTATTGACAACTGAAATGGAATTGAATATTCGACAGGCTAATCAAAATGCTGAGTTTGTTTTTCAGCAATCTTTGGTTAAGCTTCAAACTCGCTTTGAATCTTTAAAAGATCCCTTTTTTGCAGAAAGATTTAAAGATTTACAAGATGTCTCACAAAGAGTCTTTAGCTATCTTTATGAAAGTGGAAGTCTGTCTTTAAAAGATGTTCCTTATAATTCAATCGTTTGTGGAGTGGAATTAACAGCTTCGGATACTGCGGAAGCTAAAGTTTACCATGTGGGAGCATTTTTAACGGAAAGCGGAGGAGCAACTTCTCATGCTGCGATTGTTGCTAAAGCAAAAGGAATTCCTTTTATTTCCAATATTAATCTTCATCTAATTAGAGAAAATGACAATCAAACGATTATTGTTGACGGGCGAACGGGTCAAGTGATTCTTAACCCAACGGATGAGACTCTTCATCGTTATGAAACGTTGAAGAGAAAAATGCATACGCAAATTACTGCATTTGAAAACGATGTACATTGGCCGGCTGAGACTTGTGATGGATATACCGTTAGATTATATGGAAATTTAGATGATAGTCATCAAGTTGATTTGCTTAAGCAATTAGGTGGCCAAGGAATAGGCCTTTTTCGGTCTGAATATATTTTTCTTCCTCAAAAAGAAATCCCAGGCGAAGAAGAACAATTCAACATTTATTCGCAAATTGTGAAAAAAATGGATGGCTTGCCTGTCGTCATTCGAACATTTGATTTAGGGGGAGATAAGGCAACCTTTCACGTTCCTTCAACAACTCAGAAAAATCCTTTTCTTGGTTCAAGGGCAACACGGTATTTTTTAAGGGAACAGAAGTTATTGAAAAGTCAATTAAGAGCTATTGTCAGAGCAAGTATTTATGGGCAGGTTCGTATTTTGTTTCCCATGATTGCGACAGTTGCCGAACTAAGAGAAGCAAAAAAAATTCTGCAAGAAGTTTGTCAAGAACTGCACTTTGACCAACATATTCCAATGGGTTGCATGATCGAGGTTCCCTCGGCAGCTATGGTGGTGGATCATTTTGTTAAAGAATGTGATTTTCTTTCGATTGGGACGAATGATTTAGTTCAATATGCCTTAGCAATTGATCGGAAAGATCACTTGTTAAATGATTTTTATGAACCAACTGACCCGAGCATTATACGCTTGATCAAGTTAGTTATTTCTGAAGGAAATAAAGCTCATGTCCCTGTTTCCGTATGTGGAGAAATTGCCTCTGATCCTCGTTTTATTCCTTTATTGCTAGGACTTGGAGTTCAAGAATTATCTGTAGCTCCACGCTATTTACCTGTTATCAAAAATGTTATTCGTAGTACGTATATTGTTGATGCTGTTCAATTGGCGGACTTAGCTTTACATCTGACCACTGCACAAGAAGTTTTAAACTTGTTAATCCAGGAATATCAAAAAAGTGTGCCTCATGATTTATTTTATAATGTATCTTATCCTCCTCAAACATATATTTAAACTTCGGATACAAATTAATTTTGTTTTGAAATTAAGAAAATATTACCTGTAAAATGTTTTCTCCTCTAGCATGGAATTAGGCTGAAAGTTAAAGCATACTTGCAGGTAAAAATTTTATTTTGCTTTTCTCAAATCCGAAAGTGTTAATAAAAATTTTAAGCCAAGAATCCTGGGAATCCGGGAATGGGAGGGCTTTGTTCTTTTAATCGTTTATGAGCATCGGCATGAGCTGCACGAATTAACATCTCTAATCCTTCTAAATCTTCTACGTCGACACATTCAGGTTTGATTTTAACTTGTTTCATCTCTCCATCGCCAGTCAAGGTGATTGTCACTAAACCACTTCCTGCGACACCTACCACTTCAAGATTTTGTAATTCATTTTGAACCAAACTCATTTGCTGTTGTATTAGTCGAGCTTCTTTCTTTTTTTTAGAAAAACCAGTTCCCATTCTTTCTCCTTTAAATATACGTCGTTTAGATTTTCTTTTTTTGATAATTTATCTTACTAATTCACCATTCGAATGAAAGTTTTTTGCTATGAGAGGAAGCAACTCTTTTACCAGATAAAAATTCTAAATTCAAGCTTTGAGATACTAAGCTATTTTCTTTTAAAAAGGGAACTTTCCTAAACATCAAAAAATTAAATTTTTGGTGGATTAATGGTTACTTTTTTGTATTTAAAACAATGTAATTACTTCATTGATATTATTTTTTTTATTTATATTTTATAATATAGATAGGTTTAATTAGAGGCTAGTATGGATTCGCGTTTGCAAACTTACAAACTTCCTCCGGAAATGAGTATTGTTACTAATCAAATTTCTTTTGGCTAATGCAGCCGGACCCTTTTCCGCAGTTCAAAATAAAATTAGCTTAAAATTTGAAGGAGAAAAACTTCAAAGCTTTCTAAAAAAATTGATAACTTAAAACATTCTGCTTCTATTTTTCCCGAGTTTCTTCACCTTTTATTATTTCATAAAAACGACAATTGTATGTTTGTTATGAAAAATCATCCCCCCAATTTTGATTTTTTGCCGGAACAATGAAAACAACGCAAATTACTTTAAAAGAGTGAATTCATAGCTTTAGAAAAAATCAAAAAATCAGCCAGTGAATTTGGAAAAAACATTAGTGATATAGTAGCTCGTGTATTAACTACTTGTTGCTGCTCCTTTTGAAATCATTAAATCTACTTTTTTAATTCCCAGAAGAATTCATAAAAAATAAAATAAATGAAGTTTTAGACAAGATAAAACAAAAGTCAGTATAAATCTTGTACAAGGTAGCAAGAGATAATATTTAGCTCCTAGCGTAGTTCTTAAAATTTTTTCTCTCCATAGACCATATGTTATTTTTAAGCTTTTCTTTGTAATTTTCCTTCTAGCTCAATGGCTGCAAATTGAAAAAGAGTGTCATATTGGTGAACAGGAGTTGGATTATCTCCATTTAATTTAGCGACTAGAGAGGGGGAATCTTTGTTGGGAAGTTTTTGAGTAGATCGCCCTAAATCGGACTGTGTAGGTGTTGGATCTTCGCTGACAAAGTGATCAAATAAAGAACGATTATTTGTTGAAGGGGAAAGTAGCGGGGTAGCAGTTGAAGAATCCAAATTCTTTCCAATAGGAGAGGTCAGATTTTGCGAGGTTTTGTTGTTTGTCAGTGGTACAGGAGGTGTTAAAGGCGGATTTTTTACTTCCGTAGAAAGTGAAGATTGAGGAGTTGATTTCGGTAAGGGAGGAGAGACTGAAGAATTTACAAGAGAGGCTTCTCCTAACATTTGCTCCAGCTCTCCTAGACGTTGAACTAATACTTCGATCGGTAGTCGAAAATGACTACGTATGACATGAAGTAAAATAGCTTCTAATGCAATTTTTCCTGAATGAGTGAAACGAATTTGTTGGGCAGATTCAATTAAATAATCGATTAAATCTAAACATTGTTCTTGGGTATAAAGATGAGCCGCTCTCTCATAAAATTCTTTTTCTTTAGGAGAAATAGTTAGGAGTGGAGAAGTTATGCCTGCTAACTGAATCAACAAAATATGACGGAAGTGATCAATTAAACCTTCAATAAAGTGATTTAAATCTTTTCCTTCAGCAAAAATACGGTAAGCAATTTCAAAAGCCTTTACGAAATTGCCTTCCTTACCCGCTAAATCTAATTCAAAATAAGCTTCTCGAGGCATTAGCCCTAAAATGGACTGGACAGTTGCTGCATTAATTTTTCCTTCAGAAAAGGCCACAATTTGATCAAATAAAGATTCGGCATCTCTCAATCCCCCTTCTGCTTTGTATGCAAGTAATTGCAGTGCTTCTTCTTCAACATCGATTCCAAGTTGATCGGCAATCAATTTTAATTTAATCATGATCTGAGAAAAAGGAATACGACTTAAGTTAAACCGTTGGCAGCGAGATAAAATCGTAGGTAAGACCTTGTGAGCTTCTGTTGTTGCAAAGATGAATTTGACTTTGGGGGGAGGTTCTTCCAACGTCTTAAGAAGGGCATTAAAAGCCTCTTTAGTTAGCATATGTACTTCATCAATGATATAGACTTTATATTGACCGGAGGTTGCTGCGTAACCTACAGTTTCATTAATTTGTCTAATATCTTCAATTCCTCGATGGGAAGCACCATCAATTTCTAGCACATCTAAGGAAGAGCCAGAAGTGATTTCCCGGCAAGAAGTGCATTGATTACAAGGTTCAAAATCTTCTGTAGAATTTTGACAATTAATC
The DNA here is from genome assembly GCF_000648255.1 of Candidatus Protochlamydia sp. R18. Lineage (NCBI taxonomy): Bacteria > Pseudomonadati > Chlamydiota > Chlamydiia > Parachlamydiales > Parachlamydiaceae > Candidatus Protochlamydia > Candidatus Protochlamydia sp. R18. The sequence goes on from NZ_BASL01000609.1 coordinate 33,307, forward strand.
GCTTTTGCAAAAATGCGTGCTAATGTTGTTTTTCCTGTCCCTCGAGATCCACAAAAAAGATAAGCTTGGGCAAGTCTTTTAAATTTGATCGCATTTTTAAGAGTTGTTACAACAGCCTCTTGTCCAAATACTTCTTTGAACGTTTGTGGTCGGAACTTTCTGGCAATAACTTGATATTCAGACATGGATTTACATTAAATTTAGTTAATGTCATTGATTTTAATGTGCTGGTTGAATTTATGCAAATATAGAATAGCAGCTCATGGTAAAAAATAAATTTTAAAGTTCGATATTCCTTGGTGAATCATTTCTGAGATTTACAACAAGTTACGATTTATTTGATAAAACTGATACACTATAAAAAAAATTGACTGGATTAAAGAATATGATAGAAATACGAGATTTAGGAATACTTTTTGGCTGTTTATGCGTTTGCCTTCTTTTTATTCTTTTTAAGTTATGGAATTTTTCAAAAATCAAACAAAAAATTTTACTAGAAAAGGAAATAATTCAAGCAGATTGGATGAAGGAGTGTGAAAGAAGGGCGATTGCAGAGGAGAAAAATACACGATTACCCATTCTCGAAGAGCAATTGAGACAGGAGCGTATTGAAATTCAAAGATGGATCAATGAAAATTCTTTCCTAAAGTCTCAAATTGCTGAAAAAGACACTGCTTTAAAAAAGCAAGTTGAATATGAAAAAGAAAAATTATTAATGCATCAACAGACTCAGGAACAGTTAACAGAGTCTTTCAAAGCTTTATCCGCAGATGCTTTAAAAAACAATATCCAATCTTTCCTTGATATTGCGACGGTCAAGTTTGAAAAACTACAAGAAGGAGCAAAACATGACTTACAACTCAGACAAAAAGCTATTGATGATTTAGTTAAACCTATCCAAAGTTGTTTACAAACTGTTGATTTAAAAATGTCAGAGCTAGAAAAAGCACGTCTAGTGGCTTATGCGAGTATGAGCGAACAAGTTCATACATTAGCGAAATCTCAAATACAATTACAAGTTGAAACCTCGAATTTAGTAAAGGCTTTAAGAGCTCCACATGTACGTGGAAGATGGGGAGAGATTCAACTTAAAAGAGTTGTTGAAATGGCGGGTATGATTGAACACTGTGACTTTGTTCAGCAAGAAACTGTTTTTTCCGAAGAAAAGCGATTTCGGCCTGATTTAATTATTAAGCTTCCTAATGCGAAGCAAATTGTTGTAGATTCTAAAGCTCCACTTTATGCTTATCTTGAGTCCTTAGAAGAAAAAGAAGAAGCGCAAAGACTTACAAAGTTAAAAGACCATGCAAGGCAAGTTCGTACGCATATCACACAATTAGCCACTAAATCTTATTGGGACCAATTTCAACAAGCTCCCGAGTTTGTTGTTTTATTTTTGCCAGGCGAAACATTTTTCAGCGCAGCACTCGAGCAAGATCCAGAATTAATTGAATGGGGAGTCGAACAAAAAGTGATTTTAGCAACACCCACTACATTAATTGCTCTTTTACGCTCTGTTGCTTATGGCTGGCGTCAAGAATTAATTGCTGAAAATGCGCAGCAAATCAGCGAACTTGGAAAGACTTTGCATGATCGTGTTCGCATCCTTGTGGAGCATTTTGATGAAATACGACGTGGGCTTGAGCGTGCTGTGGATGCTTATAATAAAACTGTAGGATCGTTAGAAAATCGTGTGTTACCATCCGCTAGAAAGTTTAAAGAACTAGGAGCATCCAGTGGAGAAGATATTCTTTTTTTAGAAACTATCGACTCCACAATAAGAAAATGTCATTAAACTGTCTAGAGTGTCTAGTGTAATACTTAATGGGTAAATGTTTAAATTTGGAGTGCCAAAAAAAGCAAAATAAATGTCTATAAATGCAATTAAGTTTATTTAATTTTTGGTAGTGCTAGATAGTGTAGTCACGAGACTTCTGCCCATATAGCAATACATCTAATATGGACTGCAGCCAAGAATGAGGCTGTGTTCTTTGCATAACGGGTCGCTATTCCTCTCCAGCGCTTCAAATGTAAAAATGCATTTTCCACCAAATGCCTTAACTTATAGAGATCTTTATCGCATTCTCGACCAGTTATGCGATTCTTTCGTGGAGGAATCACCACTTGCATTCCCTGACTTATAGCTTGCTCAACGATTGCGTTGCTATCATATCCTTTGTCTGCCAGTAACCGCTCAGCTGTAAGACCAGCGATCAAATTACTTGCTTGAGTACAATCTGCTGTTGTGCCTTCTGTAATTTTGTATTGAGCCCCCTTTTGTACGACTCATGCTCTGATCACCTCTTTTAGCTCCCGCTGCATGAGGATGCACTTGACAATG
>NZ_BASL01000608.1:0-14532 GCF_000648255.1 Candidatus Protochlamydia sp. R18
TTGCCATGATCAATTAACTGTTTATTCCATTTCTGCTTAAAAGACTTCCAAAAATCATCTACCCAACAATATCATTTGATTAAATCCATTTTGACCTCTCATGTCATATTAAACATTAGTTTGGGAAAACAAATGTTTTAAATGATGTAGAGGTCTTTTGTCATTTAAATTTTATTCTTCTTATTTATTATCAAAGGGATAAATCCAAAATTAAAGAAGTTAGCCAGTTGAAAAATCTTTGTATTCGTTTGAAATTAGAATCAATTTTTGCCTTACTATAYAAAAYTGTTGCTAGCTCTGACARATTCACTGTCTTCACTATGAACARTCCCAATAATAAATTCGTCAATACAGTTAATCTTGACTTGTTCCAATTAAAATATTGACCTAAAATGTTATGCAGCTCGCATATGTGTTTCATAGTACCTCTAGAGTGGTTTCTGAAGTATTATGTTACATATCGCGAGTTTTTTTTACATTTTCAAAAAAATTGTCCTGTACAGAGTTGACACCCAGCGAATTAAACTAAACTTTTTGTTTTTGAGATAGATAGAATACATTTTTTTTAAAAATGATTTTTGTCGTTTACAAGCATAAAAAATGGCTTGTACAGTGACGCCGAAATGAGCGACAATTTCTTTTATAGACATCTGAGTAAGACGTGATAAATTTTAATAAAAATTTTATCCTTTATCTTTACTAGAATAAGCTGCCTTATTTTCGGCGTCAGACTTCCTACTTTTTTCTTTTAGGCCCACTTCCAAATTGTTTTAAGACTTAAACCGAAAATTGTTGCAGCTGTCACTTTTGCTCCCCGCCTTTATATAGCGCACAACATATTCTCTTAAGTCATTTAAGTAAGCTATGAAAATAGTTTACAAAAAATAGCATGTAAATTTCAGTTTAAAATACTATAAATTCGAATTTTATGCTACGATGAAACTAATATTAAACGAGAGAAATAAATTATGAAGCTTCCTTTAGCTTATTATGGTGATTCAGTTTTGCGTAAAAAAGGGTCACAAATTATAGAAATTAATGACATAATTAAACAGCTTGTTCAAGACATGATAGAAACAATGGAAGCAAATGACGGGTGTGGTTTAGCTGCTCCTCAAGTCCATCAATCTCTCTCATTATTTATCACTTGTATTCCTCAATACCTTGAAAACGACCAAGCTATTCCCGGTCAAGTAAGAGTGTTTATTAATCCCAAAATCCTTTCTTACAGCCAAGAAGTTTGGGCATGTCAAGAAGCTTGTCTTTCCATTCCAGGTATGAGAGAAACTGTTTCCCGCCCTTTAAAAGTGACAATTCAAGCCACAGATTTAAATGGACATACTTTTACAGAAGAATTTGAAGGTTTTGATGCCCATGTAATTATGCACGAAAATGATCATGTCAATGGAGTTTTATACATAGATCGCTTACCCCCTAAACGCAAAAAAGGCATTGAAAAATTCTTAAGAGAAATCAAAAAGAAATATAGTAAAAATTAAACTTTTAATCTTTCTAAAAGATTTAATTTATTCGAAAATAAATTTATCATTAAATCATTAAATGAACATTCCGTGAATGGATGATATCTTAGCTCAAAACAGAAGATTCCAAGTATGTAAATTTTTGCTTGAAAATTCTGTTAAAGATTCCTTGTAAAATTACCTATATAGGTAAAAATTTTTCTCCTGCACAACAAGAAGCGATTCATCACATGGATGACTCAAGACTTTTTTCTAAATTGGTAGATACGGATTACAATATACCCTAGCATCTGAATGAGGTGGCGATATCATTATTTAATAAAGGTTGGGACATAGCTGTCGATGAGATTAACGATAGCTATTTTGGAAATAATTTTACTTCTCAGCATGTTCCAACTAATAATTAAGAAAATGATAGTAATAATAATGGAATAAAATTAAGGGGGACATTAGTTTAACGACTTATCATAAGCGATAACTATAATCCAGACTCACTCAATAGATAAGCAAGTCTGGAGTCGATAATTTATTGAGATTCGATACGTTCCATTGTAAAGGCAGGAGCGTTATTTTGTGAGCGGCCAAGAGCACTCGTCCATAAAGACAAGAGAATACAAGCAGTAAGAAAAATAACAGCTAACCATGCCGTGACCTTTTTCAAAACATCCGCTGTCGACGTTCCAAATAAAGATTCGCTAGAATCTCCACCAAAGGAAGCTCCGAGCCCAGAACTTTTGCTTTCTTGCATCAAAATAACTGCACAAAGCAATGCGCAAATAATCAAAAAGAGCGTAATAGTAAAAAAATATAGGAACGTCATAGTTATTTTGCCTTCAAATTGAATATTGACCCACCATCATTCACAATTTCAACAAAAGTTTCAAGAGAAAGTGATGCGCCTCCGATTAAAAGACCATCGATATCGGGTTGTTTAAGTAATGAGATTGCGTTAGAAGGGTTCACCGATCCGCCATATTGAATGACAATCTGTTCGGCTAACTCTTCAGAAAAAATTTCTTTAATGATTTTTCGGCAAAACTGATGAATTTCTTGTGCTTCTTCAGGTTTCGCGTTTTGACCATTTCCAATAGCCCAAACAGGTTCGTAAGCAATTATTAAGGTCTTTAAGTCTTCAGCTGTTAATCCAGCTAAACATTCTTGTATTTGAGTACGAATGATTTGTTGTGTTTCACCGGATTTTCGTTCCTCGAATGTTTCACCAACACAAAGCACAGGAGTGAGGCCAATTTCTAAAGCTTTCTTCACTTTTCGATTAATAAAAGCATTATCTTCTTTATAAAGATGGCGACGTTCAGAATGCCCCAATAAAACAAAGGAAGCACCTGCTTCTTTAATCATTTTACCTGCGATTTCGCCTGTAAAAGCCCCTTCAGAGGCATCGTTCATATTTTGCGCACCAATTACTAATCGCGAATTTCGAATCTCTTGTTTAACAGGATAAATGGCTGTAAAAGGAACAGCAATCCATACTTGAATAGGGTTTACTTCAACCACTGGAAGTAAGGCTTTTGCAAAAGTGCAAGCCTCTTTAATGGTTTTATACATTTTCCAATTGCCTGTAATGACAACAGGGCGATGCGATGGACTCATCCGACGCTCTCCTTTTAATCTCAAATTCTTAAGAAAATATTTATGTGTTATCCTAATCTAGGAAGAGATGAAACTCAAGAAATTTCATTTTATTCAAGCTTTCTATAAATTAGAAAAAGATTTTTTAAAACAAATTTTAATACAATTTAGTTGGATTATTTTGGCTTTTTCTTCATCAACAATAACTCATCATGAGTTACAAATAACAGACCCTCTTCAAAAAACTTATGAATGGGAATTAAAAGATATTCCCTTTTTCGACGAGTTAATTGTTTCATGGAATGCTTTCCGTCCGTCACAAGGATTTTATCTCATTTCTACCTCTCTTTATACGACGCAATGGTCTGCATGGCTTCCTTATGCAGCTTGGCATAAAGACAAACAAAAAAGCTTTAACGTAACAGATAACGCATCAAATATTTCTTCTTTTCAAGATATTGTGGTTTGCCCAAATGTTTCCAAAGCTAAAAAATTAAGAATACGCATTGAAGCTATAGATCACGCTACCTTAAAAAATTTTTTTTGCTTACACATTTGCACAACCTTAGGAACGCCCATTTTTAATAAAGAAGCTTCTCCTATGAGAGTGAACCCCCTTAATATTTCCCCTTTATCTCAAATGACTCTTGATCATCCTCGTTTTGCAGATCTTTGTTCTCCGACTTCAACAACTGCCACTATCCGATATTTAACACAAACGAATACCCTTCAAGCGACTCATTTTGCTCAACATGTCTACGATCATGCATTTGATATTTATGGCAATTGGTCATTCAGCGTAGCACAAGCTTTTGTAGAGTTAGGAAAAGCATGGAGAGGGTGGGTAGCAAGATTTACTTCTTTTAATCAAATTATTGCTCAACTAAAAAATAATTGTCCCATCGTTGTCAGTTTGAAAGGCCCTTTAAAAGGAAGTGCTCAAACTTACCAATCAGGGCATCTTGTTGTCATTAGAGGTTATCATGCTCAAAATCGGGAATTTCTTTGCATGGATCCTGCTTTTTCTTTAGATTCAGACACTTTTATAGCATATGAAGAGGAAGATTTTTTACAGGCTTGGGAAAGGAGAGGTTTTGTTGGATATTGTTTTGCACGTCATTAAAATCAAATAAAAAAGTTTATTAGATCCATACTTTCGTCACGAGTTGTTTTGCTAACTTTCAGCTCTTCATAAGTTTGCTTCCAACTCTTATGGGGTTGTTTCGCTCCTTTAGCTACCAATTCCCCAAATTTAATTTCAGTTTTGGGTTTCTAGATTTGAAAATCCTTTGATAAATTTTCAAATATTTTGCATGTGCAGGCAATTGCTTGTAGGTCTCTTTTTCCTAAAAATGAAAGAATTTGTAAATTAACTTTAACTGGAATAATTTCTTGAAGTGGTGACGTACTATTAACTGGGCTCATGAATCCCCTTTTATATTAAATTTTAAAAATATAAATATATGTTATTATGAATAAAATAAAAGTTTTAATATTTAAATTAAATTCCAAACAAAATTGACTTTTATTAAATTTCATTTAATATTTAGAAATTTTTAATAATTTAAAAAAAAGACTGAATAATTAGAGATTCAGTCTTCAATAAATTAAACCGAAGAAGTAGATAAAGTTGTTAAATCTTTTAACATCAATTTGCTATAAAGTAAACCAGCTAACAAGCCACCAAGGATTGGACCAATCCAATAAACAATTTGATCTATCCATTCTCCGCTGACAAGAGCAGGTCCAAATGCGCGAGCAGGATTCATGGCTGCACCTGTTAATCCACCACCTGCAAGTATATCAAAGATAATTACACCACCAATAGTAAAACCAGCAGTTGATTTAAAAGCCCCTTTCGGATCAACTGCAGCGGCGTAAACGGTAAATACTAAGAGAAATGTTAAAATTGCCTCAGCCATAATACCTATTCCCATAGAAACTCCATCTGCTAAAACAGGAGTTCCTAATTTTGTAACTTCTATGACATCCGTTGGAAAGATTATTTTAAGGCATAGCGCTGCAAATACAGCACCTGCTAACTGAGCAAAAATTTCTGCTACTGTTGTTTTCCAGTCCGACCTTCCACCGATTAAGACTCCTATAGAAACAGCTGGATTAAGTTTTCCCCCTGAAATATGGCCAACGTTAGACACCATCACAGCAATGGCAAGTCCATGTGCAAGAGCAATTCCGACAAGCCCCACACTGCCAGGATTCATTTCATTTAAACAAATTGCGCCTACCCCGATAAAAATCAACGTAAAAGTTCCAATAAATTCAGCTAATAACCATGCAAGATTCATAAAACCTCGTATTAATTGTGATATCAAAAGAACAAATCTGTAAAATTCAAAAGCAGAATTTTACAGGCCAACCTAAATTTTTGGGTTTACTGACCTAGAAATTTCTCATTTCAATCGACCAAAATGATTTCCAAATCAAAAAATTTATACTCATTTTAAAAATAACATATTAGCAAAAAGAATATTTTAATGAGTCAATTTTTGCAGGGATTAAATTTTACAAATCTACCTTCAAAAGCTTAATTATGATATAGTATTTCAGTTATGAACGAGATTTTATTTTTTATTCAGACAATATTGATTATTAGCTTTGCTTTGATAGCTAAACGCTTAGGAAAGACAGCCTTGATCGCTTGGGTCGCTATCCAAGCTCTGATCGCCAATCTATTTGTCCTCAAGCAAATTGTTTTGCTTGGGCTTGAAGTCACAGCAAGTGATGCATTTGCCATAGGCAGTTTACTAGGACTTAATTTTTTACAAGAATATCACGAAAAAGAAGACGCAAACCAAGCGACATGGATTTGTTTTTTCTTTATGATTTTTTTCGTTTTCGTTTCCCAAATCCATTTGCTTTATGAACCCAGCTTGAATGATACCTCACAACCTGCATTTTTAATGATTTTATCTGTCACCCCTCGTTTACTCCTTGCTTCGATGAGCGTCTTTTTTATTGTTCAGCAAATTGACATCCGTTTTTTTACATTCTTAAAAAGAAAGCTTCCGAATATTAGTTTTGCCTTTCGAACAGCAATAGCGCTTATTTTATCTCAATTTTTAGATACATTTTTATTTAGCTTTGCTGGTTTATATGGAATTGTCTCTTCAGTGACAGACATTATTGTTGTCAGTTTTATGGTTAAATTAATTGTAATTTTTTGTTTTACTCCTTTTATAAAATGGGCCAATACATGACGTATTTTAAATTCGAACTTATCCATCGCTCTAAAAAATCACGCGCTCGCGTTGGTCGCATTCATACCCCTCACGGAATAATTGATACTCCCAATTTTGTTGCCGTCGGAACTAATGGAACAGTTAAAGCTTTGAACAACACCATGTTACATGACATCGGATTACAACTGATGTTTTGTAATACTTATCATATGATGCTTCAACCTGGAACTGATATTGTCAGACAAGCAGGCGGTTTACATTCTTTCATCCAACGAAAACTTCCGATCATTACCGATTCAGGAGGTTTCCAAGTATTTAGTCTAGCTTATGGCTCTGTCGCTGATGAATTAAAGAGTAGGGGAACCAAAAAGCAAGGAGGATGTGTTCTTAAAATTACGGAAGAAGGGGTCTTATTTCGTTCTTATCGAGACGGTTCTAAGGTTTTATTAACTCCCGAAAGTTCAATTAAAGCTCAAAAAGACTTGGGAGCTGATATTATCATTCCTTTTGATGAACTCCCCCCTTATCATATAGCCCGCGATGTCTTAAAAAAATCTTTAGATCGAACTCATCGTTGGGAAAAACGATCTTTAGAGGCTCACTTAAAAAATCCTCAAAAGCAAGCCATGTACGCCGTGGTTCACGGAGGAATTGATCCAGATTTACGCAAAGAAAGCTGTGCTATTCTAACAGAACTTCCTTTTGATGGATTTGCAGTCGGGGGAAGCATGGGTAAAACTAAAGATGAAATGCATACACTTCTATCTCTCACCCTCCCTCTTCTTCCTGTAGATAAACCAAATCACCTTTTAGGAATTGGAGACCTTCCATCTATCGAGAGAAGCGTTCCGCTTGGAATTGATACTTTTGATAGCTCATACCCAACAAGAGCTGCTAGACATGGCATTTTATTGACTAAGCAAGGTCCATTAAATATCACCAAATCTGAGTATGCGACAAACTTTAATTCCATTGAAAAAGGATGCCTCTGCCCTGCCTGCCATCATTTTTCTCTCGCTTATATTCATCATCTTTTCAAAGCTCGAGAACTAACGTGTATGAGTTTAGCCACAGTCCATAACCTTTATTTTATGGTTCAACTCATGGAAAAGTACCGAAAACAAATTCAAGAAGATTTGATTTAGTAGAAGGTAAATTTATGTTAAAATATAAAAAAATTGAGGATTGTTTAATTTGACAATGAAGCAATATTTTTTCACTAAAAAATCCTTAGCTTCGTGATGTTGTTACCTTTGAAAAAAGAAAACCTTAAGAAATAAAAAAAAGAATTTGAAATCTTTGCAATTGTTATTTTGATTAGTATTAAGAGTTGAGCTAACAATCAGGAAAAGTGTTTTCAGAAAATATTTATCTATAATTTTAACTTGATTTATGCACTGAGCTGACTGCCAAAGAAAAATTAAATAAATTAACTTATCACATCCAAAAGTAAACCTAAAGACTTTATTTTTTCTCCTTTTATTAATACATCAATCCAACTTCATTGACATAATTCCTCTTTTTTAAGCATATAAAGTTAATTGCTTAATTAGGAGATTATGATGTCTTGGTTAAAAGAGTTTAAAGAATTCGCTCTTCGTGGCAATATGGTGGATTTAGCTATTGGAATCATCATCGGTGGAGCATTTAGCAAAGCCGTTAATTCTTTAGTCACCGATGTCATTATGCCTTTAATTGGTCTTCTATTAGGAGGCGTTGATTTTAGTGCTCTATCCTTAAAATTACATTTACCAGGAAGTGCTGCAGCTCCAGTTGCAGTAAAATATGGAATTTTCGTCAACACTTTGATTGACCTACTGATTCTTTCTTCTGTAATCTTTATTGTGATCAAAGGGATGAACCGATTATATGAGAAAAGAAGTAAAGCTCCTTGTACAAGAGAATGTCCAGAATGCTTAATGACTATACCAATTCAAGCTAAAAAATGTGGACATTGCACTCTAGACCTCGCTCAAAAAAAGATTATTTAACTCATGTATTCAAGTGAATTAGCTATTTTGGGTGGGCCAAAAGCTTTTTTAAAAGCTTTTCAAGAAAAATGGCAACGACCCAAAGATAAAGAAAAAAAACTCATTAATGCATTAATTGATCGGGATGAATTATCAGGATCTGGATTTGGAATCAGTCTAGATTTTGAACAAGCTTTTGCTTCTTATATTGGATGTCAGTATTGCTTATCATTCAGTCATGGGACAGCTGCATTAATGGCCGCTTATTTTGCAGCTGGAATAGGGCCAGGAGATGAAGTTTTAACACCGGCTGTTGGTTATATCGCGAGTTACTCAGGGGCGATTCATATGGGGGCCCGCCCAATTTTCTGTGATATTGACCCTTCGTCCTTATTAATTAATCCTCAAGAAATTCAAAAAAAAATTTCTCTGCGTACCAAAGCTATCAATATTACAGATCTAAATGGACGCATTTGCGACCTTGATAAGATCCTTTCTCTTGCTAACCATAAAGGAATTCCTGTTGTTGAAGATGCCTCTCATGCTCATGGAGGATATTGGAATAAAAAAAAGATCGGTAATTTTTCGCATGCAACTTGCTTCAGTTTGCAAGGTGTCAATCCAATGGGTAAAGCTGTTGCTGGAGGCGAAGGGGGTGTTGTGTGTACAAATGATCAAGACATTTACCAAGCTATGCTGGCATACTGCCAATTGCATCGAAAAAATATCAAGCAAGAATTACACAATAGCCCTTTTGAAGTATTAGATAGTGAGGTGCTTGGGCTTAAGTGGAGAGCGCATCCCCTAGCCTTAGCGATTGCCCTAGTTTCATTAGAAAGTTTAGATTTCAGAAATCAGTGTCGAACAGACAATGCATGCTTAACTCAAGACGCTCTCAAAGACTTTTCATTTATCTCTTTTCCCCTTCTTAAAACAGAAGCTAAAGTCGGAGGCTTCTATGGAGGATTAAAAGTCATTTACAATCCTTCTCAATTAAATAATCTACCTTTTTCTACATTTATCCAAAGTTTAATCGAAGAAGGGGTGCCTATTATCAGTGTTGGGGTCGGTTCTTGTGAATACCGACGCACGCTTGCTCATACTGGATTTGATTTATGGGGAGAAGGAAGAGGGCCTTTAGGTCCTGCTTGGCAAGGATTAGAACCTTATCGCCAGCTTGATAAGAAAAATTTTCCTATCGCAGAAGAAATGGATCAGCGAGTTTTTACGTTACCAAGTTTTATTCATGTCGAAAATGATTATTATGACTCTTTAAAAAGAGCATTTGAAAAAATACACTCTTATTATCAAAAGATCATATGATTACTTTCATTCAAGACTATATAGATTCTTCTATTCCAAAAGCAAAAGCTTGTATTATTGGAGCAGGAGCAGCTGGGATTGAAATAGCTACTCAGCTAGCTTCTTCATTTGGTTCCATTTTGCTTTTAGAAGCAGGTTTAGAAGAATTTGATTTCGAAACACAAAAATTAACTTATTTTAAGCAGCAAGGAAAAAAAATTAGATCCTTAGACCCACAAAATCCTTTTACTTTTGAAATGAGTAAAAAAGGTCAAACGCATTTAAAGCAGTATGGAGGGACATTAAATATTTGGGGAGGAAAATGGAAAACTCTTGATCCAATTGATTTTGAATCGAGGTTTGACTTGTCAGAAACAGCTTGGCCCATCACTTATCAAGATTTATATTCTTATTATGCTTCTATCGCGCAAGATTATCAAATATTAGATCTTACTTGGGCTAATGCTCATAACGCTGACCTCCCCTTCACAATTTCTCAATTACCTGGTTTTTCTCCGAGCTTAGATTTACTAGAAAAACATCCAACAAATAGTAAACATAAATTTCAAAAACAGCTCGCGTCCTCCTCAATCCAAGTAATTTTAGGAGCTCATGTTGTTAATATTGCGCTTTCAGAGAATTTAGATTCGGTTAAACATCTACATGTACGCTCCTTACGAGGACAGGATTGGTACGTTGAAGCACAATTTTACATTTTAGCGGCCGGATCAATAGAAAATGCCAAACTTCTTCTTAATTCTCGTTCCCAGTTAAAAAAAGGTGTAGGTAACCATAGTGATTGGGTAGGAAGAAATTTGCTTGACCATCCTAAAGGTTTTGGAGGATTACTTTTTCCTTATGATCAAAATGACATTATTGAAGGTCGTACTTTTTCTGACAAAAATAAAACTTTAGAAATAGGTATCTCTTTAAATCAGGAATTACTTAAAAAAGAGCGATTACCCAATCATTGTATAAACATCTTTCCTCGTATTGACCAAAATCAAATAGTTTATGCCATCAAATTTTATCTCGAACAGCTTCCAAATGCAAATAGCCATCTATTTTTAACAAATGAAAAAGATGTATTGAATCAGAATATTGTTTCTTTAGATTGGAAGTTTAGAAAAGAAGATTTAATTTGCTTTGAAAATTATCTCACGATTTTTGCTAATCTTTTAAAAAAGCACCAAGTCGGAGAACTAAATATGAAAGCTGATGCTTTAACAATGGAAATTTTTAGAGATGCAAGTCACCAACTGGGAACGACTCGAATGGCTTTAAAAGCTCAAGATGGAGTTGTTGACACAAATTGTCAAGTTTTTGGAGTAAATAATTTATTTATTGCTGGAAGTTCCATTTTTCCCACTGCCGGACATGCCAATCCGACATTGACAATCTTAGCCTTAGCTCGCAGACTTGCTGATCATTTAAAGCGAACTTATGGCAATATTTTTTTTAATTCTTGATAAATGATATAATAAAAAGAAAAAAATTAAAAATTCCTTCATTGGAGGTTTATGAAAAATGTTTACCACATCATTTTTATGGGGATAATGGGATTTGCTTTGCTTTCCTTTTCTTTGATTCAAGCACAAGCCGCTTATCCGTATACAAGCGGGCAAGCAGTTTTTGTTCAATCTCCTTACAATTCTTCTCTGTATACAAATTATGATTATAATTCGCGCCAAGGAACCGCTAATAGGCTTCCTGCGTACACAACAAACCAAGCTGTATTCGTGCAAAAACCTTATGTCTCGCAGCAAACAGTGACAGCCTTTCCTTCGACAGACTATTCTAATCTACCTAGCACAGAAAGCCGTTATACCTCTCCGAGTGCTTTTCCTTCTACTGTAGCTCCTCCTTATCCTTATACAAGTTCGGCTGCATCTATCAGTGGCCGTTATACAACGACGACACAAAACCCGACTTACAATTACCCTTATCCTGCTTCAAGCTATACCTCTACGAGCAGTTATCCCTATACTTCAACAACTCCGATAACGAACTATCCTTCCACAACTATTCAACAACAGCCTGTTAATTCCTCCCCGAATTCACAAATTCCCATAATCAATGGGCAATATTACCAAACCATTCCTAGCGCTCAAAAGTCAGGGTTAAAGCAGCCCATTAATGCATCTTCAGTCATTTACAATAATGCCTATCCTGTTACCACCGTTTCGCAATACCCTTATCCTACAACAACAACCGCGACTCCTGAAACTATTATTCAGTCTACCTCGCAAAAAAAATAATTATTCAACCTGCTACCAATGAGTTTACTTACTCATTGGTAGCTTGCATCCCTACTTTTTCAAAGATACGCTGTCTATGACAAAGCGGTATTTAACATCACCCTTTAGCATGCGCTCATAAGCGTCATTGATTTTCTCGATCGGGATGACTTCCACATCGGCCGTAATTCGACGCTTCGCGCAGAAGTCGAGCATTTCTTGCGTTTCTTGAATTCCTCCAATTAAAGATCCTGCAATCTGCCTACGTTTAAAAATAAGTTGGTTGACAGTAGGAGAAGGATGAGGAAATTCAGGAGCACCCACTAAGCATAAAGTTCCCTCTCTTTTTAATAAAGCAATCAAAGGATCTAAATTATGGGAAGCGGCCACTGTATCGAGGATAAAATCAAAAGTAGCGTTATGTTTTTTAACATCTTCTTCATTTTTTGAAATAACAACCTCATCAGCCCCTAATCTTTTCGCATCCTGTTCTTTATTTTTTGATGTGGTAAAAAGGACAACATGAGCTTCCATTGCATGGGCTAATTTGATGGCCATGTGCCCAAGGCCTCCGAGACCAACGACGCCTACTTTACTTCCCTTTCCAACATTCCAATGCTTCAAAGGTGAGTAAGTCGTAATTCCTGCACAAAGTAAAGGGGCTACACCTGGATAATCTTTTTCTTTAAATTCTTTTGGAACATGAAGAACAAATTGATGGTCTACAACGATTTGAGTTGAATAGCCCCCTAGTGTAATGGATTGATCATACTTATCATAACTATTATAAGTAAAAACTGGTCCATTTTCACAATATTGCTCTAAATGTGCTTTACAACTAGAGCAAGTTCGACAAGAATCGACCATACATCCAACAGCAACCACGTCATCTTTTTTAAAATTTTTAACATCTTTACCAACTTTTAAAACTCTTCCCACAATCTCATGACCAGGAACAAAAGGATAAATTGTACTTTTCCATTCATTGCGCGCTGTATGCAAATCGGAATGGCAAACCCCACAATATAGAATTTCTATTTGCACATCTTCTGATCTTAATTCGCGTCGATCAAATGTGAATGGAGTTAAAGGTGTTGTCGCTTGTTGAGCGGCATATCCTGAAACTTTAACCATAGTTAGCTCCTTTAACGTTTTTAAACAGATTAAACCAATTAAAACTTTTATATATTGAAATAACAAAATACATCATGTCTTGATTTCTAGATAATCAACTTGCAGATGTCAATCTTTTTTTAAAAAGCTGAATAAATGAGGATGGGTAACTTCAGAAGTCTTTCTTAATAAAGAAAAAAATCGGTAATAAATTGAATTTATCTAGCTTAAAATGAAGACAGTGAACCTTAGAATTTTCTGAGGAAATGGAATTATTATGGTTTAATAAAACAGCAGTCATGACTTCATTAACATAAACAGCTTGCTGATTTAATCGCGCAAGCTCTAGCTGTTTTAGATAAAAAAAATTAAAAAGAAAATCGCAGAATTTAGCAGAATTTATTTGTATAAAAAGTGGTGCACAATCAATTGGCAACAAAAGCTTTTACAATTATCTTCCTGAATCGAAAAGTTAACAAAGAAAACCAATACCTTCATGTTAAAACACCTGCAAAACTTTTTCTTTGATAATCCTTACCACGTCAAAAGCTATTTGCACTGGTTTTCTTCCACATCAAAAAACGCTTTACAAAACTAACTATTGAATTTGGGATTTTGATTTTTTTTCTTCCCATTTGGTGACTTCTGACGCAGCCACTCAATTAATAAAAAATTATTTTAATGATGAAGACATTCCCCTTCCTGTAAAATACATATATTCTGATAAACGTAATAGTAAAGGTTTCTTCTTACCCATCTTTTTTGATTCGAATGCATAAGTAAGGATTGCAAAATTTTATCTAACAGTGACAATTTCTTTCAAATCAGTGTAGAGAGGCAAAGTTCACGAGTTTAAAATTAATCGTTTAATAAAATACGTTTTGCCTCTTCAGCTTGTTTTTTCAAATCTGTATATTCTCCAGATTCTCCCGCTGTTTCAATAGCTAAATCTAAAGCTTGCAAAGCACTTTCGCGATCATGGATGGCAAATAAGCATTTTGCTAAATAAAAATAGGGTACAGGGCTGTTGATATCACAAAAAGCTGCTAGTTCGTAAGCATCAATAGCAGCTTCGTAATTTTGACACATTTGAGTAGCCATCCCCAAACCCAGCCAATAATCGTGAATATAGGGATTTAAAGTCGCTAAAAATAAAAAGGCGTGGGCGGCATCTTCATAGCGTTTATGCTCAAATAAATAATAAGCTGCTCCATAAAACTTTGCCATCGTGGAATCTTGAAGTTCCATGATCTGTTGAGCAGTTTTACCTTCTGCCAACTCTTTTTTGAGAAGTTTTTTATTTTTTAATTTTTTTTTAGCTTTTTCTGATAACTGAAACTCGCTTAAATCATCTTTCATAATCTTTTTCCAAATGTATTGTCGGAGAATTCGAAGGTTTAAAATTTTATTACTCAAAAAATATCTAGACATTCTGACTAAAAGCCGTCAAATTTGTTAACCTATTAAAAATCTCTTAACATGTCAAATTTTTCTTTGTTGCTTGAATAAATATTTAGCTCGCTAACGCTTGGGTTTTTTCACTTGAATGTTCAAATATTTACAAATAAAATAATTGGTAGTGCTAAATAGGTAAGGCTCTCAATTGCCTATTGTAATCACAAATAAAGTATTTTATTAA
>NZ_BASL01000607.1:0-205 GCF_000648255.1 Candidatus Protochlamydia sp. R18
CATCAGTGAGATTATTGCAATTACTTAAATCTAAATGCTGCAAAGCTACTAAAGGTTTCAAATGGGCTAATCCTGCATCGGTGAGTTTAAGGCACCAACTTAGATCTAGATGCTGCAAAGCCATTAAGGATGTTAAATGCGCCAATCCTGCATCGGTGAGTTTCCAGCATCCCGTCAGATTTAAATGCTGTAAAGCTACTAAGGG
>NZ_BASL01000606.1:0-454 GCF_000648255.1 Candidatus Protochlamydia sp. R18
AACCTTGATACCCCTAATGCGGCTTCTGTTGATGGCTCAGACTATGCCTAAATTGGCTTTTATTTTAAGAGGGAAATTTTCCCTCTTATTCTTTAACTCTCACTACCCTAATCTTTATTAATTTTTATTGATGAATAAAGTTTCTATTCCCGTCTTTTTTAAGTATTTTCAAAAAATGGGGTAAGCTCTTCATTGCCACTTTTAAAAACACTCTAATTTTTATAAGTTAATATGGCATATTTTAAATCTGGAGGTAAATGGTCGATCAAGTTAAAAACGGGACTTACTATATGGTGGCTACCAGCAATGACAAATAACTTGCTGCCAGGATATCGCTCTAACAGCCGATTAATGGAAGTAATTAGAAATTCGTTGCGCTTATCCGTTAATAGAAATAATTTCTCCAATAAACAGACTCCTTCGTGCATCACTTTTTCTGAAAATGTGACATCCA
>NZ_BASL01000605.1:0-3458 GCF_000648255.1 Candidatus Protochlamydia sp. R18
CCTTTTTATTTACATCTAAATTTTATTTCAACTTAGTTATTTGCAACTTACATTAATTATAAGAAAATAATCAAATTTTTTATTTTAATAATTTGTTCAGCCATTCATTAAAAATTGTTTAATTAAAAATATCTATTTACTAACTTTGTTCAATTCATGCTGTTTTTATTTAGTTTAAAGAATAAATTTTTTCAAATTATATTTGATTTGGATATATTTATTTTCTATTCCTTCCCTTTAATTAATATTTACATATTTTATTTTAAATTAATTGTATATTATTTAATGATAATTAAATTGATTAAAAATTATTTAATTAATAATAAAATAAAAAATTTAAAAATAGGAATAAATATACAGATGATAGATTTAGTTGTTTAGTGATTATTGATGTGCAAAGTTTTTGGAACTTGTGTCATACGACATAAATAAATTTTTTGTTTCTCAAGTACAACTTGCTACGCCATACCTATTAGGTTGGATACATCTAAAATTCAAATAGAATTCTTTTTTCATGAGGTGAAAAGAAGAATGCAAATCAAACATTAAAATAGGCGGGTAAGCCCGCCGCCTATTGAATCTAATTACTTAGAATAACTTCAATACTTTTAATAATATGTAATTTATTTTCTAGAATAAAAGCGGGTAAATTTTGGTTTTCGCATAAATTTTCTATTCCTAAATAAATACTCTGCAGGGCATGGCACTCTACAAGCTCTAACGGTGCTAATTTTCCACTTTGCGTTTTTTTGAAAGCCAATTGCTCTAGTCGATCAGAAACAGTGTTAATAGTGGCTTTTAAATATTCTACATGTTTTTCACTCAAGCCCGTTTTTAAATTAAATAACGTTTCATCTGGGGAAACAATAAGATCAATGAGAGCCTCTCCCAATAGAACCTTATACCCTCTAGCGCCACCTTTCTCATTATTTATAGCAGTTTCCGAAAATTTATCCATTGTCTGATTAAAAAACTCTGGTAAATGCCTAGTTTCTGACATTTCTAAAGAAGAGAGATGACTTAAAAAAATCAGAGCATTAAAAATGGAATAAAAGGTCTCATATTGCTCTCCAATAACAGTAAACCTAGCTTGTAGTTTTTCTTTGACCAATTCCTGAGGAACTTTTCCATCTACTTGGACGGTACTTAAAAAAGGTTCCACATTTCGATTAAATAAGTCTAATCGATCCATTTTTTCTTGACTTAACCCTAATCCAAGCTTGTCACTAAAAAATGTGGACAGATAATTAGCATCCCAAGAGACTACTCCAGGAAAAGGGACTAAATGCGCGGCCTGAGGTGAAGCAACAAATCCTTTTCCAAATAACCAAGGTAAAAGTACTTCAACTTGTTTACTAACGCGTTGGCATTCTATTGAAAAGGCATCACCCGATTCATGTGCAGCTTGAACTTTTCTATATAAAGGTTTGGCAGGTTTAATAACCTTTTCCAAACTTTTTTTACTCTGGTCAAGCGATGTTTCTAAACTTTCTTCAATCTCACCTGTTTGATTTGTAATATGATACGTTAAAAATTCATTTAAAATTAATTTGATTTTATCTAATTGCTCCTCAGATAAATGATATTTTAATAGCTCGAACATGTCAAAGACTCTAAGAGCAAAGTCTCGATGGTTTTCTAAAAGTTTAGGAAAGCGTTCTTGAGAATGAACAAGGTAATGGCCTAAAAAAATATCTACGAAATCTTGAGTTTGCTGAATACCCTTTTGTAATAACTCTGAGATTTTTTCATCTTCATTTTTTATAATTTCGCTAAAAAAATCATCCAAAATAACAGTCTTTTTTTCTTTTAATTCTTTTAGCTGCTGTGATAATTCATCAATCTCTTTTTTAATTCTTGTTCCTTGATCCAGTGCTTTTTTAGCTTGAGCTATGTTTTCATTTAAAAGATTTCGATAAACTCTAAAAGAGTTACCTAAATCTTCTTTGGCTTGATTAAATAAAGTAAGTTTTGTTTTAACCTGTTGGACAGTCATGGTATTATTAGAATCAGGAAGTAACGCGAGTAAAGTTTTAAATTTTTCCTCAAATGCAGGTACTTCGCTTATCGTTAAATCTGCTGGCAATACCAAAAGGGGTTTTAAATAACTCTCAATGTAATTGTCTAAAGGGTCATAATCCTGCTCAGTAACATTCGCTTCGTCCTTTTTTTTACTTAACTCTTCTTTGATTTTTTCAGTTAACGTAAATAGCTCGTGCGTTTGAATAAAATTAAAAACCTCCAATAGCGTTTGCCAAATATCTATATGAACGACAGGATCGGCAGGATCACTGTGCTGACGAAAAGTTGATTCAATCTCGTCCATAAACTGAATGTATTGTTCTGGGTTTCCTTTTTTAATTTCCAGAAACGATTTTATGTAGGAAGGGCAAGTTTCATCAACTTCCTTTTTGACTTGATTCAATTGATTAGTATAAGGTAATAAATCTTGTTCAATTGATTTTTTACTTTCTTTGAAATTATCTATGAATTCATTTAATTTATTTGCTTCCCTTCCACAAAGGATATGGTCAATGCTGTCTAATACAACCCCCATAGTTTTTATTAAATCTTTATCTTTAAATTTAAATTTCTTCCCTTTTGGTAAACATTTGTTTACTTTTTGTATAATACCTTTATGTGTTTTTTCAAAATTCTTACAATCTTTTTTCCATTTCTCATGTTCTTTTTTTAGTAAGTCGATTTCCCCAGATGTTAATTTTTCCAAGTCAATTTTTTGACATTTTTCTGCAAACTGTTCAAATATTGTTAAAAAATTATTAATAGCTTCTGTATCTAAATTTAACCGTTTTAAACTTTCTAGTTCTTTTAATTTATCATTATAAGATTTTTTATTAATATTATTTAAGCGCTGATGCAACATATTCAATTGCATTTTTTTTTCATCTAGCTGGGCTTTTATTTCTTGATATGTTTGACTTTGCTCGCGTAAAATATCATTATGTTGAATGCTAATTGATTCACTCAAACCTTCATGGGGTAATTTAACTATCATTTCCGATGCACTTTGAGGATATACACTTATCCATGATTTTACAGTTTTTCTATTAAATTTTTTTTCAATTTTTTTATTTAATTCAATTCGAATTCTACTTTGTAAAGTGCTTTTTTCTATACTTGAAGCTCTTAAATCAGGTTTTTTACTATAAGAACACAAAAATCTTCCTTTAGAAAATCTAGTCGTTTGCTTTGCAAGAGGCGTTAATTTCGTTCCCTCTTCTGTGGGCTGCTGCATTAATTTACTGGTAGCTTCCTCAATATTTTTTTCAGTTGATTTCTTTATTTGTTTTGAAGATTCTTGAATTCCCTCAATTGGGGAAGGTGTGCTGGCAACTGAAGAGGGATCGTAGAAGTCAGCAGAATTCATAATTACTCCTTACTAATAATATTATTACAATTAATCATATAATTAATTATGTAATATTATTATTTAATTT
>NZ_BASL01000604.1:0-163 GCF_000648255.1 Candidatus Protochlamydia sp. R18
TGACCAACTAAAGAGCTATATTAAAAAACATCCTGATAGTTATTTGAAAGAGATAGCGACAGAATTTAATGTAGATCCTTCCTCTATATTCTATATTCTATGCCTGTAAAAGGCTTAAAATCACTTTAAAAAAAAGGCCTTATTTTACAAAGAAAGAGATGAG
>NZ_BASL01000603.1:0-352 GCF_000648255.1 Candidatus Protochlamydia sp. R18
AGCAAATGAAGAAATTCAGATATTAAACCTACAAATTCACGAATTAGAAACACAGCTTCAAGTAGGCAAAGAGGAAAAAGAAAAAATGAATTATGAACTTGAAGCGATGCTCTTAGTTGAAAAGGAATTACAACAACTTCATAGCGAAGAAAAAGGATATGAAAATCGCCTTAAAGCAATTTATAATAATCTATATAACTAATAGCAAAGAAAGCTTTGCCTTTTGCTTTTGAGCATAATCATTTGAATATTCTTAAGAAGCAAAAGGCATAAAAGATCTTTGAGAGACAGGTTCATAAATCCAAATCACCTAATTATATATGCACTTTAGTAGCAATCGATTCTTAAAATT
>NZ_BASL01000602.1:0-306 GCF_000648255.1 Candidatus Protochlamydia sp. R18
CGTTGTATTGGCAAGATGACTAGGAGTAAACCCAAAATTAGAAATATTCAAAATGACCGTCCCAATGAGTAAAATAAATTTTTATTTATAGCTATTTTAACAATATGATGGATAGATAAAAATTATGCAATATTAATAAGTTAAAATAGGCAGCTACATTTGAAGAGAAAGTTTCATTTTATCAATGAAGAGCGATTAAAAAACAAATAAGGACCAATATGGTTCAAACATAAACTACATAGCTTTTGATTTGAAAGTGCCTTAAGTCCGCATAAATTCATTTGTTTAAGATTAAATTTTCTATTT
>NZ_BASL01000601.1:0-105 GCF_000648255.1 Candidatus Protochlamydia sp. R18
TTAATTAATTCAAAAATCCCGAGCTATATTCGAGTTAAAGAAGACACTCAAGTGTTACACACAAAAGGAAACTACACAGTGGGCTTGAGAGAGATATGTAAGGAA
>NZ_BASL01000600.1:0-64 GCF_000648255.1 Candidatus Protochlamydia sp. R18
CCCTCTGTCTCTATCAACTCAGATAGCTCTCTCGCAACACGAACTCCGCTGATCGAGGTATCTA
>NZ_BASL01000599.1:0-98 GCF_000648255.1 Candidatus Protochlamydia sp. R18
TGTCTCATCTTTATCAAAAATCTGAAGTTTCTAATCATTTACGCTTGTTAGAAGCATTTGAACAAGAATATCGAACCAATCATCCTAATTGCTCACGA
>NZ_BASL01000598.1:0-6914 GCF_000648255.1 Candidatus Protochlamydia sp. R18
AAAAACGGGCAATCCTTGCGCTGGATCTTCTCCCAAGGCTATTATTTGTAGTTCTAACAGGCGAGCTAATTTTACAAAGTAAGGTTGATACTCAATTTCTTCAATAAGAATGCACCATTCCAAGTCTGAATAAGGGCAGATCTCTTCTTTGGCTAGGGAACCCATAGCCCGTAAATCATACAAGCAAGGAGGATCTCCTAAAATGGCAATAGCATCCTCGATTAAATTGTGCAGAAAAGAGAGCAAGTACGCAGAAACTTTTCTTTGCAAAGCGCGCACCTCTTCAATCGTAAATTGTTGCGGATTGATTGCCTGATAGTGCTCATGAAAACTTTTGCGAAAATTATTCAATTTTTCTTGATATCTAGCTGTGATAAAACAATTAGTGTGAGAAGGGATATTCCTTAAGTAAGGGAGCATCATTTTATCCAGCCTACCCAAACCACTTGCCTGTATCCGCTCTAACCCCCATGTTTTTACCGTATACAAGGTAACCGCATCCACTTGTTTATAGAATAATTTAATCAAAGCATGCTTTTCACTTGGGCAGCAAATCGGTTCAAATCGTATTTTGAGATTGTTGACCAGTCGTACAACTTGTTCACTATCATTTTTTCCCACCGCTTGTTCTAAACGCTCTTTAAAAACGCCAAGGGATGTTGAAGCGGCTTTGAACAGTCGCGATGTTAAACGCTGAAGATCTGGGGAAGCTACCGAGATGTTTTGAGCTTTTCCTACGTAGTGAAGGGCATTAATAAAAAAAGTTTGTTGTTTATTCTCTTGCCACTCTTGTTTTCCTTTTTTATAATTCCATTTGGCTAATGCAATAGCTAGCATTTGTTGGTTTTCTGCAAAACAAGGGTCAGCTGTCAAATTGAGCAGTAGAATTACAATTTTTTCTACCTCTTGAGGAGCCTCTATCAGAGGAATGAGCGTGAACAGATAATCAAAAATTTTTTCAAGCACCTCTTTTTCTACCTGAGACGGCAAATAAGCCATGAAAACATTTAACTCTTTGACAGCTTGAGAATATTTTTTCTTTGTGATAGCTATCGCAATCGCATCAAGCCTATCTAAATACCGGAAATTTGATGGTTGATCACTAAAGGTTGCTATTGAGAGAGGATGAGTGCTTTGCATGACTTGGCTATCCTTTGATTTAACAAAAATTCACGTTGTAAAAATACTATCAAAAAAAACAGCCAAAACAAATTAAAATTTGAAAAATTTATTACGAAAACTTTATCAATGAAAAGAAAAATTTGATCATAAATATTTAAGCTTTAAATCTATTTTACTGATCAGCCCATCCAAAATTTTATCAAATTAAAAAATAGAAATTTTATTCCATATTTTACTTTTCAATCCCATCTTGCCGTAAATCTTCCAAATTTCCTTCGCAGCCAAGGAATGTCTATTTTGACTTTCCATCTTTTTGTAGCTGAAGCAATAAATGATCGATTACTTATTTTTAGCATGTGCATAGCAAAGATTGTCATTTTCAATTTAATCCACTATATGGTTTTCCAAAGAGTGCAAATAAGCGGGCTGTTGGTTAAGAAAAGATAGGAACGTCAAAAATTAATTGAATTTACGCTCACCTTATCTTTAAATACATACTTTTTGATAATATCTCGAGTTTAAAACTCATTATCTTTAAAACATAAGCTTACTTTTTAAAAGTTTTCACTGATTTATAAAAAGGGCCAGGATTACATGTACTTGGAAGAATTAGAAAAATTGATCGCAAAGGGCGAATCAGAAAACTTAGAGTTTAAAAAACAACTGGACAACGAGGAGAAGCTTCTAAAACAGTTTGTGCTTTGTTGAATGGCCAAGGCAGTTTTGTTTTCTTTGGTATTTCAGATAAAGGAGAAATTATTGGTCAAGATGTGAACGCAAAAACAATTGAGGATATCTCTCTTGAACTTCGTAGAATTGAACCGCCAGCCTTTCCTGAAATTGAAACTGTTGCTGTTGGAAATAATAAGGCAGTTATTGTCATAAGAATAGAAGGAAAACTGGGGACTTATTGCTATGATGGGCGTCCCTATATTCGGCATGGCCCAACGACACAAATCATGCCTCGAATAGAGTATGAAAAGCGTATTTTAAATAAATTTCATGCTCACCGCAGATGGGAAAATGAACTTGCGCTTGATTGGGTGACAATGCAAGATCTTGATGAAGAAGAAATTCAGTTAACACTGGAAAACGCTGTCAAACTAGGACGTATGAGACAACCCTCTCATACAGATTCTGAATCAATTTTAAGGGGTTTAGGACTTTTTGATGGTGGACAACTGATTAATGCAGCTATTGCATTATATGGGAAGAGTAAAAGGCTTTTTTCAAGTTATCCTCAATTATCTATCAGACTTGCCAGATTTAGAGGTTCGGATCGATTAAAGGGGTTTATGGATAACCGAGATTATTGGGGTAACGCTTTTGACTTATTAAAATGAAGTGAGACTTTTTTGCTAGACCATATCCCTATAGCTGGAAGGAGAGTGCCGGGAAAAACTGTTCGAGAAGATTATCCTCTTTATCCCCCTTTAGCACTGAGAGAAGCTGTAGCTAATGCAATATGTCACAGAGATTATACAACTCCGGGAGGATCTGTTGCGATTGGAATGTACGATGATAAACTTGAGATCATCAATCCAGGAATTCTTTATTTTGATATCACGCCCGAGAAATTAATTCGGCCGCACGAATCAAGGCCCTGGAACCCTATTATTGCGAATGTCTTTTATCGTGCAGGAATTATTGAAAAATGGGGCATGGGAACACTAAACATTATAAAATGGTGCAAAGAAAATAGGAACCAAAACCCAATATGGGAAGTTCGATCTCAATCTGTTATCACAACTTTTTTTCCTTCCACTTTTTTTTCTACTGGGAAAAAATTTGATGAACAAGAAAAGTCCATTGATCATTTGAGGCCCGAATCAAGGCCCGAGTCAAGGCCCGAGTCATTAGAAATTGAAGTACTCAATTTGCTTAGAGAAGGACCTCTATCTAAATCAGAAATTTCTAAAAATCTAGGGCATAAACACATTTCTGGAGGGTTAAAAAAAGCACTTCATCAACTGCTGAAACAAGAGAAAATTGTTCAAACAATACCCGAAAAACCCAATAGTAGGCTTCAAAGATACAAATTACACGATTAAAAAACCTAAGCTTAAGAGCTAAAACTTTGGCATTTCAAGGAAAACATAATGCTCGATAGCCGATTAGAATCGAGACATATTTTTAAAGAATCTTTCTCAACTTCTTAAGTTAGGAAGTTATTTATTTAAGAATTCTAAACTGTAGAGCACTACATTTTGAAATTTTGAAGAAATCAAAAAATTTGTGGCACGTACAAACCACTCTTTTTGCAAAGAGTCGGGAGCTTCGACATTGAAGCTTATTGATCTAATTTCTTCAAGATTAATATGTTAACAAAAAATTCTACTTATTGAAAAAGTTGAATCTATCTCATAATAAAGCTTAAATAGATTTAAGTTTGGGTTAAACATAGCTAGACTTCCAGCAAACACGAGGAAGTAAGTCTACATTTGGTTCTAAAGTTTTATTGATACTAGCTTTATGTGGCGTAGCCTAATATACTTGTGCCAACCGTCTATTTAAGTAATTGATCAATAAAGAATTAATGAGTGACTAAACGTATGTCACTTTTAAGGCCGGTCTGTTTGCGATAGCTGTTAGCCAAACTGGCTTTTTCCTGCAGCTGTAATACTATTTTTCATAATGACAGTTTGAACGGCAAAAGAATTGTCTTGTACTGAGCTAAATTTTTTTACATCTGTCACTGTTGTAAAGAGTTTAAAGTTACAAGATGGCAATTCCGAGTGTTCTTCTAAATATTGAATGAAAGGAAAAGTAGAAATCACATGGCTAACTCTTTTTTCTATTTCTAAATTGATGCCTTAGCCTAAAGCATATCAAATTAGCTTGTGCATGATCTAATTTTTTATCAAAAGCAAGCTCGATTATACATAAAAAATTAGGAGCATAGTTGGGCATAATACGGAGAATAAACTATTGAAATAAACGCAAATACAAATCAGGAGCAAATTTTTGTTTATTTAGAACTTGATAATTTAATTAATCATGAATTAATATGGATTCATTTATGAATAAATATTCAATACGATGTAGAGTTACAATGCCAGATAAAAACCAACCTGCAAGATTAGAGGCCATTAAAAAGTTGTTAAGAGAAACATTAATTTCCGATCAAAAAACATTGGTTTCCTTATTAAAAACTCAGTTTGACATCGAAACAAATCAACCAGTCTTATCAAGAGATTTACGTCGATTAGGTGTCTCAAAAAAGGAAATTAATCAAGAAATGTTTTATGCATTGCCTGATTTGGACATTCGAATTGAGCTAATTAAACAGGCGGTAATCGAAATTAAATATAATGAAGCCCTAATTGTTATAAAAACTCACCCTGGGCTTGCTGCTTTCATTGGAGATTATATTGATCAGGAAACTCAACTTGATATTTTAGGGTGTTTAGCTGGTGAGAATGTCGTTTTCATTACATGTCACTCTATTAAAAGTATTCAAAAGACTTATGAAATGATTTGTCAAAAGCTGCATTTCAAAAAGAATGCTTAATAAATGATTTTTAAACTGAATTTAACAATGATTCTAGGATTTTATGAACAATAATTCTCAAGTATTTGCAAAAGAAATTCCACCATTAAAATGGATAAAAATTATTAATGCACTCTTTCTTGTTGCGGGAACTTGCATTGGTGGTGGAATGCTGGCTTTACCCATTTCAAGTAGCGTAGTAGGATTTTGGCCCTCTCTAGTTGTCATGCTTATATCTTGTGGGTTTATGACAATCACCGGATTATTATTTTTGGAAGCAACTTTGTGGATGAAGCAGGAAGCTCATATCATTACCTTGTCCAAAGAATTGCTAAATAAATTTGGACAGGCAGTATGCTGGATTGTTTATTTATTTATCGGATATGCGTCATTAGTAGCCTATACTTCTGGAGCTGGGAAGGAAGTTTCATTCGTTTTGACTGAAATCTTACACATTCCTTTTTCAAGTGCGCTTGGCAGCCTTGTTTTTTTAGTTGCTTTTGGAGGGGTGATTTATTTGGGTTATCATATGGTAGAAAGGGTGAACAGCATTCTATTTATTAGTATGATCACGGCCTATTTATTAATGATCAGTTTAGCGCCCAAAGAAATTAATTTTCATTTATTAGAGAGACAAAATTGGAATGTAAGCCATCTATTTTGTATTGTACCACTCATATTAACAACTTTTAGTTTTCCGGGAATCGTTCCAACTATTGTTCCCTACCTTAATAGGAATGTGAGAGCAATTCGAATCGCTATTATTGGAGGAACGAGTTTAACATTTATCGTTTATTGCATATGGTTATTAATTATTTTTGGGACTGTCCCAAATGAAGGAATTCATGGTCTACAAGAAGCTCTTATTTGTGATATTCCAGCTACAGAATGCTTACATTATGTCATCAAAAATCCCCTGCTGTCTTATGTTGCCCAGTTTTTTGCTTTTTTTGCTCTCGCTACTTCCTTTTTGGGTATTGCTTTAGCGCTTTTTGATTTTTTGTCAGATGGCTTTGGAATTTCTAAAAAAGGAAAAGGAAAGATTTATCTAACCCTGCTAATAGCTCTACCTATTTTATTTTTTGCCATTTACTTTCAAAGAGCATTTATAACGGCTCTTGAACTATCAGGAGGAATTGGAGATACAATTATAAGCGGGATAATTCCAGCTATTATGATATGGAAAGGAAGGGATAAATTTTCTAAACAAGGAGACTATAAGGTAATAGGAGGTAACGTTTTACTTATTTTGATTTGTCTATTCTCTTTTTCTGTTTTAGCTTGTGAAATTTTAAGAAGAGTTTTCATATAAATCAAGAACGTGATCGGATCAGTAAAAAAAAGAGAATTTACTTCTTGCTTTATCATTTTTATAAAAACGTTCGAAGCTCTATAGGTTACTTCAGTCTAACAAAACTGAACAAGTTGTTTATTAATGTCTGGATAATCTTTAATGCCGTTTCCCACCAACTTGACTTTGCTATATTTTCTTGACTTATTGAATTCGTAAATAAAGAAATGTTGTCAGTCTCTTTTTCAACTACGGCTTGTTGATCAAGTTCAGCATTTGTATTTAAACTTTCTTTTACCTTGCATAAAGGAGGTCTAAAATCTCTTAAAAACTGCTCATGGTCATCCATTAACTTTTGCATTTCTTCTTTATGCTTTTGCATCTCTGCTTTATATTCTTGCCTCTCTGCCTTATGCTTTTGCATTAACTCTTCAATTGTCTGAATCGCTGAAACAAGTTCAAGTTGATTAGGACTTTTAGAAAGATTGCTCACCTTCTTCTGAACACCAATTAAACGAGAATTTGTAACAGTTCGTCTTGGTTGGTTTGGTAAAGAATAAGCAGAAGAATACATTGAAGGACTTAAATGTATTGACATATTTAACGATCCTATAATCTTTAAAATAAAATTGCTGCTTTGGAATAGAATAAAAAAACTATGTTTTATTACTAATTTACCAGATCTAGCTAAATAGCTCTATAAATATTTTTTTGATCCGATTAGGATAGAAATCGAATTTTTATACAAACAAATAAGCTAATAGCGATTTATAATCAATCGATTAAAGATAGAAAAAAACAAGTTAATCTGGATTTAAAAAAATATTAACATCCAGATTAACAGCATAAGTATTTTTATTTTTTCTCTGTCTTTGGCCAATATTTTTCTTCTATCTTAACCTTTAAATCTCTTAATTTTCTTTCCTCTGCACTAATTTCTTTAGCAGTTATTGTAGTAGATTGATTAAGGACTTTTTGTTCTTCAGGCGTTAGATTTCTTTTAGAAACAGT
>NZ_BASL01000597.1:0-4292 GCF_000648255.1 Candidatus Protochlamydia sp. R18
AAAAACGGGCAATCCTTGCGCTGGATCTTCTCCCAAGGCTATTATTTGTAGTTCTAACAAGCGAGCTAATTTCACAAAGTAGGGTCGATACTCAATTGTTTCAATGAGAATGCACCATTCCAAGTCTGAATAGGGGCAGACCTCTTCTTTGGCTAGGGACCCCATTGCTCGTAAATCATACAAGCAAGGAGGATCTCCTAAAATGGCAATGGCATCTTCAACTAAAGCGTGCAGAAAAGAAAGCAAATGTGCAGAAACTTCTTTTTGCAAAGCGCGCACCTCTTCTATTGTGAATTTTTGCAGGTTGATCGTCTGATACAACGCGCGAAAGTTTTCGCGATATGTATCCAATTTTTTTCGATATTTAGCAGTGATAAAACAAGTTGTGGGAAGAGATTTACTATTTAAGTAAGAGCGCATCGTTTCATTTCGAATACCCAAACCTCTTGCCTGTACCCACTCTAGTCCTCGAATTTTTAACGTATTCGAGATAAATGCCTGCACCTGTTTATAGAATAATTTAATCAAAGCATGCTTTTCAACCTCGCAACAAATAGGTTCAAAGCGTGTTTCAAGATCAGTGACGAGTTGTATAACTTGCTGGCTGTCATCTTTCCCCAACGCTAGTTCTAAGCGCTGCTTAAAAAAGCTAAAAGACGTTGAAGCGGCTTTAAAAATTCGCGAAGACAAACACTGAAGATCTGAGGAAGCCTTCGAAATAGTCTGAGCTTTTCCTACATAATGAATGGCATCAATAAAATAACTCAGTTGTTTATTTTCTTGCTTTTCTTGTTTCCCTTTTTTGTAGTGCCACTTGGCGAACTCAATAGCTAGCAGCTGTTGCTCTTCTACAAAGCAAGGATCTGCTGTCAAATTGAGTAGTAAACGTACACTCTCATTTATCTCTTGGGGTGTCTCTATCACAGGAATAAGCGTCAAGAGGCAGGCAAAAATTTTTTCAAGGACTTCTTTTTCCACCTGAGATGGCAAAGAGGCCATAAAAACATTAAACTTCTCAGTGGCTTTTGAATATTTATGTTTTGCAATAGCATCCAAAACCGTATCAAGGCTATCTACTAAGTCTCGGAATTTCGATGGCTGCTCAACAAATGAGAGGGAAGAGAATAGGGAGGGGATAGAATGAGTGCTTTGCATGATTTGACTATCCTTTGATTTTTTTTATTTGTAATGAAAAGACAGTAGCAAAAAAAATACCCCTAATCAATTTGAAATTTGAAAAATTTATTATGAAATTTTAACCGACTGAAGAGAGAAAGTTAGGTTGCTAGAGTTTGGTTCAAGTATTGCAGCTTTAAATTTAGCTCACTAAGGGGTCAATTCAAAATTTTCAAGCTAAAAGATAAAAATTCTACTTTAGCCGATGCGAGGCTTCACCATTTTCACTCAACTTCATTAGCAACTATGCTTTTTCGAAAGTGAGAGTTTATTCGCTCCCATCAACTAAAAAGATGTGTTGTTGTTCGTTTGCCTTTAAATCCATCGCCAAACTTTTGTTCTTCGCCTTTGTCAATTAAAAAAACCATAACAGCCAAGCATTGCCAATTCAACGTATCTGCCAGCTTTGCTGAATCTAGTGGGACTTGCAGCACTCGATTTAACGCTTCATCTTTCTGTCATCTACCTAAATTATTGTGAGCTCCAGGTCTTGATTCCCATTGTTTACCCTCAGTTATATCGCACCAACGTAAACGTTATGAGTATCCAAAAAGAGGGTATTATAAATTTTTTTGTGGGTATGTGAATATTCTTTGCTTCACATCTCTAGCTCTTTAGACATTAATGATCCTAAAATTCGCCATTAGGGTTCAAATCTTCTTGCATCTCCTATTTTACTAAAAAAGAGGGTAATTTTATTAAAGCGATTCAAAACTATCCATTAATCAAAAAAATTTCATCATAGATTCAGGCTTGTTCTAAGTTAATTCTTTTTTTTTAAAATTTATTGAGTCGAATATCTTGCCTCTAATAAAGTAAAAAATGTTTTAGCTGACAAATTGTGTGATTTGTCAAATCCTAGAACTTAAATTATTTTAAAGGATTAGATTATGAGTTGTCCTCCCATCATCCATCGTGATGCCTCTTTAAATAACGTGAGTACTCAATTGCATGTACTTGAAAAAAAAGTTTTTCATTTACAAAGTGTCATTCAAATTATGGATAGTACTTTGAGAGAAAGTATTAGCCTTTCTGCAGAAGTAACGAAATGTCAACTAGAAGCGGTTAAACAATTGAGGCAAAGACAACAAAACTCACTTGTAGAAAATAGCTTGCCTGAAGGGCATTATGAAATTATACAAGATGAACTTGAGACTGAAGCTGATGGAGAAATAAAACTATCCTTGAATCAGAGAACTCTTTTTGAAGACATTGATGAAAAAATTCGCCAACTTCGAGAAGATTATTTATTTAACTATGACGGCCTTCTTCAAGCTAGAGAAGCTATATTTTTTAATGGAAACTTGGTTGTGCTTGACGGGCAAAAACGACAAGAACTGATGCAGACTTTTGCAGAGAGATTGGATGAAAAACTTCTAAAATCTAGGGAAGGATTCCAAATAGATGACATCGCAGATTTAAAACAACTTAAGAAGGAATTAAAGGAAAATTTTAGAAAACAAGAGCAAGAATATCAAGAATTATTTGCAAGAAAGCAAGCTTTAACCATGCAAGAATATGAGCTGAGGAAAGAGCTCGAGCCTCAATTAGAAAAATTAAAAGCAGAAAAAAATAGTTTGCTTTCACAATTAAAAGTTTGTGATATTTTCACAGCTTGTCAATTAAATGATGATGAATTTCTTGAAC
Source organism: Candidatus Protochlamydia sp. R18 (assembly GCF_000648255.1). Lineage (NCBI taxonomy): Bacteria > Pseudomonadati > Chlamydiota > Chlamydiia > Parachlamydiales > Parachlamydiaceae > Candidatus Protochlamydia > Candidatus Protochlamydia sp. R18. Next base: position 2,824 of record NZ_BASL01000597.1, read on the forward strand.
AAGAACTTGCCAAACTGGGGATTTGGAATCTATTCACACGTCCTTGTAGTAAAGAAGCTTTTGTCAATCAAGTTCATGCGAGTGGATTTACACCCTTGCATTCAGCTTGTTATCATAATCATCTTAAAATTGTAAAAATTTTGCTGAAAAATGGAGCTAATGTAGCTGCTTTAGATAGGTATCAATACCAACCTATTCATTGGGCTGCTAAAAAGGGTGCATATTCCGTCGTTAAATATCTCCTTGATAGAATGGATAGAGATAATAAAAAAGGTTTGGTCAATGCACTAGGAGAGTATGGAAGAACTCCTTTACACATGTCTGTCTTTAATGGAAGAGTGCAGACAACGCAATTATTGATTAAGGAAGGGGCTAATATCAATGCACAGGCTAGTTTAGATGAGCATTTGCTCACTCCCCTTCATTATTCTGTTATCCAAGGAAATGTTAAAATGGTCAAGATTTTAACTTTCTATGACGAATTAGATGTCTGCGTAAAAGACTCAAAGGGATATACACCCTTGTATCACGCTGTAACCGATGGTTATGTACCTATCGTAGAATATCTTTTAAACCACCGAAGTTGGTGTAATCCTTTAGATTCTCAAGATCCCAATTCTTTAGAAAGCCTTGTAAAAGCACCTAAAAGAAAAAATGAAGAGGATATTCAAAGATTATTATTTCTAAAATTTCCAACGCAATAGGGACCAAAATCATTACTTCAGTCTAACCTGGAGTAATGATTTAGCAATGCAAAAAAGTCAATTTTAGTCGATGCGAGACTCCCCCCATTTTCACTCAACTTCATTATCAACTATGCTTTTTCGAAAGTGAGACTTGATACGTTCCTATCAATTAAAAAATGTGGTGTTGTTTTTTTGTCTTTAAATTCTTCGTTAAACTTTTGTTCTCCGTCTTTGTCAATTAAAGAAACCATCAGCAGCCAAGGATTGTCAGTTTGACGTATCTGCCAGCTCTGCTAAATCTACTGGGTTTGCAGTATTAATCTACGACCTCATCTTTCTGTCATTTACCTAGATTATTTTGCGCTCCAGGTCTTGGCGTTCGTTGTCTATCCTTTAAGGATATCGCATCAACGTAAGCGTTATGAGTATCCCCAAAAAAGATATTATATTTTTTTTTATAGTGTACTATGAGTAATCTTTGCTTCGCATCTCTAGCCTTAGGCATTAATGATCCTAAAATTTGCCATTATAGTTCTAAACTTGAAAGAGATGAGCGATGGAGTTTTGTCGGAAATAAGAAAAATGATCAGTGATTATGGCTTATCTTGCAAAAAAAAGTCGCCAAGTGCTTGCTAGGCAAGTGGGTCCTCGAGATAAAAAAACCGCTGAGCTTGTTTTTGCAAAACTACCGAAGTCTTAAAAAAACTCTATAGTTAATTGAATCTAATTGTGCACTTATATGCATATTTGACAAAAGGAATAATCAATGGCTTTTGCAAGATT
>NZ_BASL01000596.1:0-269 GCF_000648255.1 Candidatus Protochlamydia sp. R18
AAATATCCGCGATAAGATGTATTATAGGATGGAAATTAAGCTTATAAACCAATTTTAGTAGCGGCATTTTCCGTCCACATATTTCTCAATCGAATATATCTTCTAATGGTATCAGAGCTTTTATGGCCCGTTTGTGTCATGATCAGGTGCTCAGAAACACCAAAGATGGCAGCAGTTGTAGCAAATCCAGCCCGTAAGCTATGACCTGAAAATGAATGTTTCTGCTTTTCTAAATGTTTGTTCCGCTTAATAATCAATGCGACGGATTT
>NZ_BASL01000595.1:0-247 GCF_000648255.1 Candidatus Protochlamydia sp. R18
AGGATCTTGAAGGGTTTCTCGAAAATTTCCCGACCAAAGACTTTTAAAATAGGGCGATTCTTCCTTTAACAAAGATAGTTGAGAATAGGAGATGTTTAGCGAAGTTTCATCCTGAAATCTCAGTTTAAACTTCTGGGATGAAGAGAAAAAATCTGAGGATTGTGTGGAGGACTCAATTTTCTTTGGGGAAGTGTCCTCTAAAGCATTTAATTCTTCTGGGTGAGTTAAGGAACTTAATAAAGGCTCG
>NZ_BASL01000594.1:0-286 GCF_000648255.1 Candidatus Protochlamydia sp. R18
AGGATCTTGAAGGGTTTCTCGAAAATTTCCCGACCAAAGACTTTTAAAATAGGGCGATTTTTCCCTTAACAAAGCTAGTTGAGAATACGATATATTTAGTGAAGTTTCATCCTGAAATCTCAGTTTAAATTCCTGGGATGAAGGGAAAAGATCTAAAGATTGTTGAATTGTAAATGATTTTATTTTCTTTGAGGAAGTGTCCTTTAAAACATTTAATTCTTCTGGATTAGCTAAAGAATTTAATAAAAGCTCGTTTTCATCCTCAAATTTATCAATAGTTTCCTGA
>NZ_BASL01000593.1:0-65 GCF_000648255.1 Candidatus Protochlamydia sp. R18
TATAGATTTGAACAGCCAAAAGCTAGAGTACCTCTTGAATGGCTCTCTGATAATGGCAGTTGTTA
>NZ_BASL01000592.1:0-74 GCF_000648255.1 Candidatus Protochlamydia sp. R18
GCCAAAACAGATGCAGGCATATTTATAGGATTAATAAAACTTAAAGTAAGACCCGTTGCCAATACAATTTTGTT
>NZ_BASL01000591.1:0-260 GCF_000648255.1 Candidatus Protochlamydia sp. R18
TACAAATTTTTTTTGAAGGCAATTATACACGATTAAAAGATTTTAAACAGGTTCTAAGAAAGTTCCATCGGCTTCGGTGCCGATGATGTTCTATCTGACAGCTATTTTTCAACAGATTATTCACACTTTCAATCATAGCCCTCTTTTTTAGCATGAGTTTATCCACTAACGCGATCAATTTATTTTTCATTTTCTTCTTTACTTTTGTGAAAAGATGAATTCCCTTTTGCATTAGAGTATGAGTCAGTTTTTCTGAAATA
>NZ_BASL01000590.1:0-146 GCF_000648255.1 Candidatus Protochlamydia sp. R18
GGTTCGTGTTAAAATAAATAAATTTTAGGAAACGAACCAATGAAAAAAAGATTTTCAGATGAACACATCATTCAAATACTCAAAGAGGTAGAAGCAGGCTCAGCAGTAGCTGAAGTTTGTCGTAAATATAGCATAGCTCCCGCTAC
>NZ_BASL01000589.1:0-130 GCF_000648255.1 Candidatus Protochlamydia sp. R18
TGTTCCGCTTAATAATCAATGCGACGGATTTGGAAGTTAAGGCTTTATCCATGATTTGATCATGCCGATTAATCGGTCGAAATAATGGCCCTTCGCTAATTTTAGAACAATTAAGCCAATCATTTAAGGT
>NZ_BASL01000588.1:0-129 GCF_000648255.1 Candidatus Protochlamydia sp. R18
CCTTCAGGCTTTGTCTCTTCACCCCAGGAACTTAGAAGGACGCGCACTCAGGAAACTATGGATAATCTTAAGGATGAAAACGAGCCTTTATTAAGTTCCTTAACTCACCCAGAAGAATTAAATGCTTTA
>NZ_BASL01000587.1:0-158 GCF_000648255.1 Candidatus Protochlamydia sp. R18
TCTTTCTTTGTAAAATAAGGCCTTTTTTTTAAAGTGATTTTAAGCCTTTTACAAGCATAGAATATAGAGGAAGGATCTACATTAAATTCTTTCGCTATTTCTTTCAAATAACTATCAGGATGTTTTTTAATATAGCTCTTTAGTTGGTCATTATCAAT
>NZ_BASL01000586.1:0-199 GCF_000648255.1 Candidatus Protochlamydia sp. R18
TCATTTAAATTTTATTCTTCTTATTTATTATCAAAGAGATAAATTCAAAATTCAGGTTAAATACCTCTGTACAGGACATTTTTTTTTAACATACCTTACAACCTATTTAGAATAGAATTCTTCTTTCGAAGAAGTCTTATATAATGTAAAAATTCATTCATATATAATTCTAAACACAATAAACATTTTCTTATTCCCT
>NZ_BASL01000585.1:0-171 GCF_000648255.1 Candidatus Protochlamydia sp. R18
AGACTTCTTCGAAAGAAAAATTCTATTCTGAATAGGTTGTAAGGTATGTTAAAAAAAATGTCCTGTACAGAGGATTATTAGTTAATTTTAATGTTTTCTTTCAATAGAGTTCTTCTGAAACCTAATTTTTAAGTTCATAATTATATAATCCTGCTAAAAGATTAAAGCGTA
>NZ_BASL01000584.1:0-111 GCF_000648255.1 Candidatus Protochlamydia sp. R18
CATTGCTGCGCAAAATTTAAAAGTTCTTTTAATCTGACTAAACTCTCTTCAGTAGAGTTAAAAGATTCAAATTTCTGTGATTTATATCCCTCTATCAGTTGTTCTTCTAAA
>NZ_BASL01000583.1:0-370 GCF_000648255.1 Candidatus Protochlamydia sp. R18
ATCAAGATAATGATAAAAGATTAAAAGGAAAATGGTTCCTGACGAGATTTTTTTGTTATTTGCAAGATGAATTCAGAGGAATCATAGAAGCTCCGCATAATCCTCGATTTCACTGGGAAACTTGTTATGAAAATCAAAATTTTAATTACTATAAAGCTTCTCAAAATCAAGAAACATTTAATCGCATGCCCGAGGAAAATAATCAGACTCAAATTACAAGTTATAAAAGTATAGGGGTAGATAGTATCGTATTTTTCTCCTAAAGACTGACAAAACACTTAGCTTAGTGAATTTTAGGCAAAATAGCTAGCTTAGATAGTGTAGTCACGAGAAATAAAATAAATGCTTAAATGTGCTACTCTTCTAAGCT
>NZ_BASL01000582.1:0-119 GCF_000648255.1 Candidatus Protochlamydia sp. R18
GGCGTGGTTCTAATGGTTAAACCAAGCATTCTACCAAAATTGACAGTTTCTTTAGCCGTATAACAACTGCCATTATCAGAGAGCCATTCAAGAGGTACTCTAGCTTTTGGCTGTTCAAA
>NZ_BASL01000581.1:0-261 GCF_000648255.1 Candidatus Protochlamydia sp. R18
CCTCAACCTGAATGATCGATACCAGAGAGGATGACAATTGTCATTTTATTTCATCAATCGAATGATCGAACATTTAAGCACTTTTATGGGTATATTACCAAATACTTAGTTAAAGAATTTCCAAACTTAATGAGTACTAGACGCTTTGTTTATTTAAAGAAAAACCTTTTTGTTCCTCTATTTGCTTATCTTCTGGACAAAAAGGAGAAATCACAGGAATTGCTTTTATTGATTTTCCATCGATAGATGTTTGCCACAATA
>NZ_BASL01000580.1:0-265 GCF_000648255.1 Candidatus Protochlamydia sp. R18
CAACTTATTCTTTAATTATCTCGAAAAAGAGCAGCTTCAGTCTCAATGGAGAGAAATTTTTTGGGGGCAAAAAGAAATTACGATTCCCAAATTTATTGCAAGCCACCTCGCATCATCTAGTATATCTTTAACAAGTTCGAGTCAAACTCTATGTGATGCTCCTCCTTTTTCAATAAAAATCTCTACTCAGGAAACTATGGATAATCTTGAGGATGAAAACAAACTTTTATTAAATCCTTTAACTAACCCAGAAGAATTAAATGCT
>NZ_BASL01000579.1:0-119 GCF_000648255.1 Candidatus Protochlamydia sp. R18
ATTTTGGCTTTTCAGCTAACTCCTGGAAATGTTGCTGATGTTTCTATTGCCGAAACTTTATCGAAAGGGGTTTTTGGGAAACTATTTGGTGATAAGGGATATATTTCGAAAGAACTTTC
>NZ_BASL01000578.1:0-69 GCF_000648255.1 Candidatus Protochlamydia sp. R18
GCATCGATATATCATGAACAAACTGAGTAAGAGCGCATTAAATAGAAGAATTCATCAAATACCCATGAA
>NZ_BASL01000577.1:0-119 GCF_000648255.1 Candidatus Protochlamydia sp. R18
GAATTTAATTGTGCATTTATATACATATTTGACAAAAAGTATAATCAATAGCTTTTGCAGGGTTTAATAATTTGTTTAAACTTAACCGGACTAATTGTTTAAAATTTGCCCAGAAAACT
>NZ_BASL01000576.1:0-84 GCF_000648255.1 Candidatus Protochlamydia sp. R18
TTCTAAGTTCCTGGGGTGAAGAGACAAAGCCTGAAGGTTGTGTGGAGGACTCAATTTCCTTTGGGGAAGTGTTCTCTAAAGCAT
>NZ_BASL01000575.1:0-99 GCF_000648255.1 Candidatus Protochlamydia sp. R18
TTAGATAGGACAGATTGGAAATTCGGCAAAAAACACATCAATATTTTGACCTTAGGAGTTAATTTTAAAGGGATTAGCATTCCTCTAGCTTGGATTTCC
>NZ_BASL01000574.1:0-283 GCF_000648255.1 Candidatus Protochlamydia sp. R18
AAAGAGCCACGCTAAGTGGGGGAAAAACAACCATCGGTTGGTTCTTTGGGTTTAAGCTCTATCTTGTGATTAATTATCAGGCAGAAATTGTCGCATTTAAGTTGACAACTGGCAATGTGGATGATCGCAAACCCGTTCCAGAAATGATAGAAGATATGAAAGGAAAAGCATTCGCAGATAGGGGTTATATGTCAGAAAAACTGACTCATACTCTAATGCAAAAAGGAATTCATCTTTTCACAAAAGTAAAGAAGAAGATGAAAAATCAATGGATCACGTTAGT
>NZ_BASL01000573.1:0-292 GCF_000648255.1 Candidatus Protochlamydia sp. R18
CAATTAAATCTTTCAATATAGCTTGTCTGACCAGATTGCTTGCTAACTGGTTGATGTTGGCTCCAAGAGATGGTTTCATAATAGATATTAAATTTATCAGTGAGATAGAGGGCTTTTTTAATGATTCGGGTAGTTGTGCAAAAAGAAGCTCAGCGGTTTTTTTATCTCGAGGACCCACTTACATAGCAAGCACTTGCCGACTTTTTTTATGCAAGATGAGCCATAACCACTGATTGAATTAGAATAATTAATCTATCAAATTAGATCAGTTTATTGAAATAGCCTTACCTAT
>NZ_BASL01000571.1:0-75 GCF_000648255.1 Candidatus Protochlamydia sp. R18
GTGAGATTGCTGCACCAGCTTAGATTGAGATGCTGTAAAGCCGTTAAAGGTGTCAAATGGGCTAATCCATCATCC
>NZ_BASL01000570.1:0-98 GCF_000648255.1 Candidatus Protochlamydia sp. R18
GTGGCTTTACAGCATTTAGACCTAAGCCGTTGCAGAAATCTTACTGACGCTGGATTAGCACACTTGCGACCTTTAGTGGCTTTAACGCATTTAGATCT
>NZ_BASL01000568.1:0-112 GCF_000648255.1 Candidatus Protochlamydia sp. R18
GTCAAAGAAATGGGTGTTTAGAAGATAAACCAAGAAAAAGACACCCAATTAAAATTGATAATGACCAACTAAAGAGCTATATTAAAAAACATCCTGATAGTTATTTGAAAGA
>NZ_BASL01000567.1:0-140 GCF_000648255.1 Candidatus Protochlamydia sp. R18
CTTATAGTCCAGAAAGTAATGGCATGGCAGAAGCTTTTGTCAAAACTTTTAAAAGAGATTATGTTTATTTCGGCAATCTGTCAAGTGCTGAAGCTGTTTTGCAGCAATTGCCTATTTGGATCGAAGACTATAACGCTAAA
>NZ_BASL01000566.1:0-235 GCF_000648255.1 Candidatus Protochlamydia sp. R18
CTGCCGATCAAGGTGATGCAGATGCCCAATACGAGCTTGGAGTCATATATGCCAATGGGTGTGGTATTACACAATCAGAGCAAGAGGCTATTAAATATTTTAAACTCGCTGCCGATCAAGGCCATGCAGATGTTCAATATAATCTTGGAGTCATATATGCCAATGGGCAGGGTATTACACAATCAGATGCAGAAGCTTTTAAATATTTTAAACTCGCTGCCGATCAAGGTGATGC
>NZ_BASL01000565.1:0-298 GCF_000648255.1 Candidatus Protochlamydia sp. R18
TACAACGTCATAGTGGGCGAGCTTTTAGAGGAGAGAAGGTTTATTCAGCCATATCTGGCTATCATTTTGCAAGGGAAAGCTTCATAGCAGCTAAATGCCAATCTAAAATTTTTGCTCCTTTTTGCTACAACTGGATAGGTGATTATGATGGATCATGCACCTTTTCACAAGTCTAAAAAAACCAGATATCTGATTGAACAAGCTGGATGTAAAATTTTATTTCTTCCCTCCTATTCGCTTGATTTAAATCCAATTGAAGTTTTCTGGGCAAATTTTAAACAATTAGTCCGGTTAAGTT
>NZ_BASL01000564.1:0-7869 GCF_000648255.1 Candidatus Protochlamydia sp. R18
TCAAATTTTATGTATCTTGTTTAAGCCTAAACACCTAAACCCAAAGTTCAGGTTAATAGTAATCGATTTAATTTTTGGGAGTTTTTCCAATACTCGGGTGAGAGTGTTTCCTATATAAAGAAAAATATTGTAAATTTACAAAATCCCCTCTAATGCACAAATTTGTCTCTCTGCTTTTGATTTATTAAACGTTTATTGTGTGAGAAAAGTGAGTAAAGAAAAAATTAATACAATTTTAAGCTTAGTCAAAGCTCCTCTTAATCATCCGTTTTTTTATCCACGAATTTTTGCTTTAATCGCTAAACAAAAAAAGCAAGAAAGATTAGCAGCGGATAAAATTTGTGCTTATATAGTTGAAGAATATGAAGAAATTTCTCGGCGATTAGATCGTTCGCAAATTCAAGAAAGTTGTTCCGTTCGCAACATTTTACGAACAAGCCATTTAGCCACTTTTTTAATCGATGACAAAGGTGAAATTAATTCCGCGGTTTTGCCAACGCTTATTCAAAAATTTAAATCCCATTTATATTCTCTTGGTCCTAACAGACAATATGATTCTAAACGTCAAGAGCATATCTTGAAAGTTTTACAATTTTTGTTAACTAATAAAGAGCTAGTCCGATCCTTAAAAAAAATTTCAAAACCTTTATCGAATAAAATTGCTGAAGACATTATTAAGCAAACGTTGCAAATTCCTTCACAAACCGTTATTACAGATGCACATGCAAAAAGAGCTGTTTTAGCTGCCTGGTTATGTTATTTACGGCAAAATGTTGGATCTTGTTTTGCAACCGCACCGGCTGAAATTATTCAAAATGAACAGCCCGAGCAATTTTTGCAGGATATGACTGATTTACTCGCGACAGGCCGTTTAAAACGTACATTTGGGGGAGCAGAATATTCAGTCCCCATTAGTGCAAGTTGGGGAAGTGGGGATTTAAAAAAACCTTTGCTTCTTTCTATCTCTTCTAAAAAAATCTCGCCTGAGATTTGGTATTCTCCTGGATTAATAGTCGCTTTTGAAGCTGTTGGTTTACTTCAAAAAAATGAAAGACTTAAAGATAAAATCAAAAGGCTTAAAGATTGGATTGATCCAATCATTTTACAACATTCGCGTCACACTAATTATTGTATAGTGACAGCAGAAGTGATTTTAAGAACTATTTTAAGGCAGTCTATAGGCCTTTCAGAACAACAAATTAAAGATTACGAAGAGCGTCCTAGAGGCATGATTCAAAGTAATTTAATGCAAATACCTGCTATTGGTAAACAAACAGGAGGAATTGGAGAAAAATGTGCTAATTTTCTTTATTTGTTTGAAATAGGTAAAAATGCTTTTAAATCTTTAGCTGATAATGCCTTACTAAAAACTTGGGAATTTACTTTAGCTTCTTTCTCCGAAACTAAATTAGAGTTTACGACTTGGAATTTGTATGCCAGTTTAGGAATGGGTTCCCACGAGCAAGGAGGCATTGGACATTGTATCCAAGAGCAAATTCAATACAAACTAGATCAAGCAAATAAACTTGTTCAAGATGCTCAATATGAGTATGAAATGATGTATACTCATGTCAAAACTTTAGAATCACGCATTAGACATGCCAGTGAAAAAGAAGCTCAGTGGTTGAAAATGGAATATCAAAACAGAGCTAATGAATTATATTTTATCCAAGACCAACGAGACGATGCTCATCAGCGCGCTTCTGCTTTAGTTAATCTTTATGAATCTCTTTATAAAATTTATTTAGAGTTGTTTAGAGAGTATTTCCAAGAAGTTTACGATGCAGATATGCAAGAAGTGTTAACAGGTCCTTTTGATGATAGTCCTGCAGGATTCAGGTTGCTTTATAAGCACGGAAGAAGCAATTCTTCACAATGGACAAGAATCAAAAATCAAACAGATTTTATTGATTCATTAACATCTTTTTTTGTCGCAACAGAACCTCAAATTGCCTCCATGTTACAAAATTTAGGGTTAGAAAAAGATCTTGGTGAAGTTGTTACAGCTATTGTTAATCACATAAAAACTAAAGAGTTTTTAGAAACAGCTTTTTATCGCATGGCAGCAGCTCATCGTATGCCCATTCCTCAAAATCCTCTTGAGCATTTAGACCAAATAGAAAAAAAACCTTGGGTTTATACCTCTGGAGGAACGATGAATACGCTTGTTAGTTGTTATTATCGAATAGAAGACAAGCCACAAGAAGGGGCGAAATGGGTGGAAAGTGAGATGGAATTACTCGTTTTTTTTGCCGATACTTTAAAGCATATTCCACGAAAGCAGATGGAGCCTTACTTAGAAGGAAGGCGGCAATCTATGCTAATTCAATCACCTACACATGCTTTTTTATTAAAACCCAATTTAACTCCTTTTAAGGATGCTTGGATAGGTGATGAATTTACGTATACATCCGTTCGAGATAAATTTGTTAAACCGGCTGAGTTTTTTATTGAAAAAATTGTTTTAGATCACCATATGATCCATTCGTTTTTACAAGAATTAATAGAAAAGATTCCGGAAAATTTTCAACCTCGTTTTAAAGCTGTTTTTCAGAATTTGACAGGTTCTTTAAATTCCCTATATTTTAGAGAAATTATTGTAGATACTTTGCAACAAGATAGAGGATTAAATATCGGTAAAAAATCCATCTTATCAGCAGACGAATTAGATAGCCTTTTATATTCTAGACTTCCTTATTTTTCAATTTATGAGCTGAAAGAAAAAATTTATCAAATTTTAATTCTTTTACCAGGCATAACCTCCTCAAAAGCAGATGAAATTTTGAGCTATTTTGATCAAATTTCTTTATCTAAATCTCAGTACGTCATGAGCGCTAATCAGTTGCAAGATATTTGTAAAGCATTGATTTGCCTCTCTGAAATGCAAACAACTTTTTCAATCGATTATCATTGGCATATTAGTCTTACTTGTCAAAAGCTTGGTTTTGCTATGCCAGCTCCCATTATTTTTGCAGATACGAATTGGGTGAAAGATGAATTTGGGTTTGTTGTGAATCCTGGTACAGGACGTTTAGAGTTGTGGCGAGTTGATTATACAGGATCTATTGGATATCCGATGTCTATTTGGAAAGAATGGGTAAATGGAGCTCGCACAGATCTAAAATGGGGAATTTATATAAAGCCAACCGAATATGGACAAGTTTAACTTTCCTACGTATAGTTTGTATTACAAAGAATGGTAGTGCTAAATAGGCAAGGTTATTTCAATAAACTGATCTAATTGAATAGATTAATTGTTTTAATTCAAGCGGGAAAGAGCAAGAAGATGGACGCACTGCGGATCAGGTTTAGTAAAGAAGAATGATGCTACAAGACAAGAAAAGTAAAATTTTCGCTGTTTAAAGTGTGGCAAACAATGGAGCGAAAACAAGGAAGCTAAAATCATTAACGAACAAACAAAGGCACTTGTTAGAAAAGCTCTTTTAAAAAGGGTATCTCTTCATAGAATTTGTAAAATTTTTGCTGTAAGGATGCCATGGCTGCTAGATTTTATGGATTTCAATTAAATTTAAGGTGAGCAAAACTTGTAAAGAAAACCCTTTCATTTTCTAAAAAGCTAACTAATCCCATTGAGTTAATAAATATTTTATTTGGGGAGCACTACACAATAGACAATTGAGAGCCTTACCTATTAGCACTACCCCAACAGTTTAATAATTATTGATAGGAGATTGAACTTAAAAACCGAGGATCCTTGGCTATTAATAGCCAAGGATCCTTATTACCCCATGAAAGAGAAAACAAAAAGGCTATTGAGATTTTCAAATAAGCACAGGTAAATATAGTACTCGAACTGAATTTCACTATAGTATTATTGTTGCATATTTATATGATGAGTAATTTGAATTAGCCATTGAACCTTTAAAACAAGCATTCGATTTATTTAGAAACCATACGACAGCAACTGCTTTGAAAGTATTTGAATCCAATTTAGAAGCCTTTTTTGGAGAAAATGCTAAGATTATGCCTGAAATTTAAATAACAAATTACAAGGGCTTGTAATTTGTTATAACAAGTGTTAAGTTAAAGCATCAATTTAAACAAAGTAGCCACCTCAGCACGCTTATTTGGCTAATCCGGGTAGCTATTTTTCAACTAGTCTTAGACTTTTATACTTACTCCCTTGCGAGGTCAGGGATATCCCAATAGACTTATAATATCTGGCCGGGTAGCAAGTTCTAAAGCTGTTTTCCCATCTTTATTTTTTGCTTTAAAAGCGTTTCTTGCCATTACCGCTCTGCAACTTAGCAAAGCTTTTACTATTTTTATATGTCCATATTTTGCTGCAAGGTGAAGAGGAGTATTACCATGCTTGTCTTTTGCATTAAATTTTATTCCTTTTGTAGAAATAAGACTGTTAACCGCCTCTATATGCCCATATTTTGCTGCAAGATGAAGGGGAGTACTGTAGTGTCTGTCCCTTATATTAATATCTATTCCTTTTATATGTTGAGTAAAATAGTTGACTATATTTACATGACCTTTCATAGCTGCGAGATGCATTGGAGCAAGGCCTCTTTCGTCCTTATCATTAAAAGAAGCATTAAATGCAGAATTTTGAACTAATGCTCGCATAATTTCTTGCTTATCATTTTTAACTGCAAAATGCCACCACGTTTTTTTATTATCACTTGTCACAAACAATGGATTATTATCCACTAGAGATAAACACCAAGGAGTTTTCCCCTCATTATTAACAGAGCAAGGGTCCGCTCCTCTTTCAAGAAGCAAATTAATACACTGCTCATTTCCAACCAACACAGCGTTATGAAGAGGAGTCCATCCGCTCTGATCTCTTATATCAACTTCAATAGATTTTTGCGCAAGAAGGATACGCATGCTTTCTAAATCTTGATTTAATGTCGCTAAATGTAAGAGAGAAGAATTATGTTTATATATTTCATTTAAATGTTCAGAGGCACCTTCAAAATTAAGAAATAATTGCAGCATGCGATGATTACCCCAATCGACAGCTTGGTGTAAACAAAAAAATGGAGCTTTTTCAAAAAGAAAATACATTATTTCTATCAGGTCCTTTTCTTCCGCCTCACGCAAGATGCTTCGAAAATACTTTTTCGCCTGCTTTGCATCTAGATTAGCATGTAATAAAATTGCTATGGCATTTTCTTGGTTGTTTTCGTGAATTGCCATTAAAATCAATTTATAAAAATGATTTTTCAAGCACTTTTTAAAAGAAAAATTTTTCAGCAAAATCTTTAAGATTTCATCTGCTTTTTTTGGAGCGAATTTAATTACTGGAAAAAACCACAAAAGACTTTTACTGTCAGCAAATAAGCTGAAAAAATTATTGTTATTTTTGTCAATAGCTTTTTGTATATTTTCGATTTCTACACGTTCTAAATCTATTAGTTTACCAATTTCATAAAATGCATCTCTTGTTGTTTCATAATTTAGCAAAGTATGGTTCAAACCTACACGACTAGCTACTTTGGGAGGTAAATGTATATTATTTGGATCCAGAATTGCTAACAAATCTGCATTTTCACTCCTTTTCTGCGCCAGATTTATAGGACTTATCCCATTTGTATCCACTAGAGTAGGATCAGCTCCATTTTTCATTAAAATCTCAACAATTTTTAAGCAACAACGCTTCTGATAAGAAGAAGGATTGGGAGGTAAGCCAGAGATAGCATAATAAAGGGGTGTCCTTTGCTTGAGAGTCTTAGCATTAATTTTGTCTCTAAAAGTCTCAGCTTCGATACTATTTATAAGAATTTTTATGGCTTCTAAATTGAGTCTATAACTAACGTAATGCCAGACAGACCAGTTATGACTGTCTACAGCATCGATTGGTATCCCTAAGTTTATAAACAAAGAAAGAAAACTAGTGCTCGTTTCGTGAAAAATTTTCCAATTGTTTTTATTAAGCAAATCTTCATCAATTGCGACAATATCTAACACACTAAGTTCTCGCAAAATTGCTTGTTTTAATTCTTCTTTTTTAGCGAGTAATTCTTTTTTACTTTCATGATTATCAATATTAGCCAAGCATTCATTTAGAAAAAGGTTGATCATATTAATTGCAGCTTTATTCTCAATCTGTTGTTGAGTTAATAAAGTTTTAATGCCCCATATATATAAGCTTAAGCGGGGCTTTAGTTGAATTAAAATCTTACAAAGGTGATCGGATAGCTGAGTTAATTCGTAAAAACCCAATAATTTAATATTATTCAATACTAATTGATTAAAAAAGTGGCAGGTTGTACGTGCACTAAGGATCATTTTCAACTTAGATAAATTTTGATCCAATGAAACTTTATCCAAAAAAGAAAAAATATAATCTTTTAGCTCATTGGGTAAAGTAGCAAAAGGATGTTTTTCATTAAATTTTTTACGGCGAGCTATGGTGCCAGTGTCGGATTTTGACTGGGGTGAGGGAGATAATGAATGATCATGAGCTTTTAACTCATTGGGTAAGATAATAAAAGAATTTTTTCTATTAACTTCTGTATGGCAAGCTTTGGTATCAAATTCTGGTTGTGGTAAGGGAGATAGCAAAGAGTAACAATAGTTTGTTGTCAATGATACATAATGCGCAGCTTGATTCCAAATTACAACAGGATTGCCTTCTTCGTCTCCTATATTAGAAGTGATAGCTGGAAGCCCTTGTTCATTAGCCTGAACGAAACAGATAAGAAGATTAGTATTGTACTCTTCATTCACAAGCTCAAGAACTCGTACAGTACGCTTATCATCATCATTTAACATTAAAGGATGATTAGGAAATTCACACTCTATCTTTTCTCTGATATTAGTAGCAAATTTAAAAATTTTTTTTTGATATTGTCCTGTTGCATGTTGAATTAATGCATTAATTAAGCAGTTGAGACCAGTCCCGCTCACTTCTGTTGAATATAATCCATTATTAGTCATCCACTCTCGAAACTTTTTTTCATTTTGAAAAAGTTCTATACGATGAGCGGCGACAGCCTGTTCTGCCCGAAAATGTTCTTCAGTTGGCAGTGATTCATCCCTTGTCGATGAATGAATATAAGTATCCGTACTCTCTCCCCCTTCTGTCCGAAAAACATTGTATTCTTTCACTTTTTCATATGCTTCTCTTGCGGCTTGTAAGTGTTCAGACGCGGACAAAGCAGAAGACCACAAACTAGATGAGCAATTTGAAACTAAAGATCTTTTTGCTTTGTCGGAGGCAAGTATTTTAGGTGCTTGCCATAAATTAAGTTGCCTCCATTTTCTCCTACCCATTTGTCTAGTTTGCTGTAATTCTGCGGATACTAAGAAAGAAAATAGGGGATGCCGCCGCAATCTTGCCGATAGTAAATTTATGCGAGGATTTTGAATAGGTGATGAAATAATTAATTTCCATCGTCTATTCACTTGCCTATCTTGGTGCGATTTAACTTGTTCTAACAAAGGCTTATAATTGAGGCTAGAGCTTTCAAGAGGATGATTTATATTATTCATGAAGTATAGGGTCCTGTGATTTAAAATTATTTATATCTAATAATGAGATAGGGACTTCCGATATGATTATGGTTAATATAAGGTATAAAATTTATTTTTTAATATCCAACTAAATTTACTAAAACTTTAGCCAAAATGCTATGGTGATTTGTTTTGTTAAACCCAAATACAGGTAGTGCTAAATAGGTAAAGCTCTCAATTGTCTGTTGTAATCAAAAATAAAATATTTTATTAACCCAATGGGATTAGTTAGCTTTTTAGAAAATGAAAGGGTTTTCTTTACAAGTCTTTACCTTTGTCTAAGAACCTGTTTAAAATCTTTTAATCGTGTATAATTGCTTTCAAAAAAAATTTGTAGGCAATAATGACGCATTCTTATCCAAGCGATATTTCTAGAGA
>NZ_BASL01000563.1:0-100 GCF_000648255.1 Candidatus Protochlamydia sp. R18
AATTAATAGCGTTTTGAAGCTTCACTTTTTCTTGATCAAGGTCTTGTTTAGCGACTAAAACTTCTGCATGAATCTGCTTTTTCTGAGCTCGAAGTTGTAC
>NZ_BASL01000562.1:0-117 GCF_000648255.1 Candidatus Protochlamydia sp. R18
GTAGACCCTTCCTCTATATTTTATGCTTGTAAAAGGCTTAAAATCACTTTAAAAAAAAGCCTTATTTTACAAAGAAAGAGATGAGAAAAAACGTGAGGAGTTTAAAAAAGAATTAGA
>NZ_BASL01000561.1:0-179 GCF_000648255.1 Candidatus Protochlamydia sp. R18
AGGCTCGTTTTCATCCTCAAGTTTATCCATAAGGTTCTGAGTGCGCGTCCTTCTAAGTTCCTGGGGTGAAGAGACAAATCCTGAAGGTTGTGGGGAGGACTCAATTTTCTTTGGGGAAGGGTCCTCTAAAGCATTTAATTCTTCTGGGTGAGTTAAGGAACTTAATAAAGGCTCGTTTT
>NZ_BASL01000559.1:0-65 GCF_000648255.1 Candidatus Protochlamydia sp. R18
AATTTGTTCTTCCATGGCTTCAATCCTTGTTATTTGTTCCACAAAAACAATTTAAGGATCTGAGG
>NZ_BASL01000558.1:0-74 GCF_000648255.1 Candidatus Protochlamydia sp. R18
GTCTTGATGCTTATAATCGACATAGGCAGAATCTCCATAAATCTTACTGCCTGCGGGTAAGTTTCGTTCCATGT
>NZ_BASL01000556.1:0-125 GCF_000648255.1 Candidatus Protochlamydia sp. R18
CCGATGATGGATTAGCCCATTTGACACCTTTAACGAGTTTGCAGCATCTAGATCTAAGCGAATGCTGGCGTCTCACTGATGCAGGATTAGCGCATTTAACGCCCTTAACGGCTTTGCTGCATCTA
>NZ_BASL01000555.1:0-87 GCF_000648255.1 Candidatus Protochlamydia sp. R18
GCATCCTCATGCAGCGGGAGCTAAAGGCGGTAATCAGAGCATGAGTCGTACAAAAGGGGGCTCAATACAAAATTGCATCTTGCCGTG
>NZ_BASL01000553.1:0-119 GCF_000648255.1 Candidatus Protochlamydia sp. R18
GAATAGACACGCCACAGAAATGCCGGAAATTTTTTAATTAATCTATTAGCTGGGATTGTAGCTTATACTCACCAACCTAAAAAGCCATCGATAAACTTAGCAGAGCAGCATCGCTTATT
>NZ_BASL01000551.1:0-78 GCF_000648255.1 Candidatus Protochlamydia sp. R18
GACTCAGTTAATTGTCAATAGAGCGACGACAGAAATCATCTGTACAAGCTATGGGAATGGAAAATGCCATGACTATCG
>NZ_BASL01000550.1:0-134 GCF_000648255.1 Candidatus Protochlamydia sp. R18
ATAATTGCTTCTCGTTCAAATGTATGGCCACAATCATCTACAACAGGATCTGTGAAAGGCTGAAGAGTAATAGGACAGTCAAAACATTTAAGACATTCTTCCACTACATCTTCTTCAGGAGAAGGTGTATTATA
>NZ_BASL01000549.1:0-72 GCF_000648255.1 Candidatus Protochlamydia sp. R18
CCTATTCTTTAACTATATCAATAGAGATCAGCTTCAGTCTCAATGGAGAGAGATTTTTTGGGGGCGAAAGGA
>NZ_BASL01000548.1:0-101 GCF_000648255.1 Candidatus Protochlamydia sp. R18
TACAAAGATTGGCCAAATACAAAACTGTCTACTTCGGAAATTATGTTGATAAATTTAGTAGGAATGAAATTTTTTTACGGAAATATGGAAACGTCCCGAAA
>NZ_BASL01000547.1:0-382 GCF_000648255.1 Candidatus Protochlamydia sp. R18
ATATGCCATAACTTTTTTAACTCAAACTATATCTTATGTGCAAGATTAAATTCAACTAATTATATTTCACTGATAAATTTAATGTCTATGATGAAACCATTCTTTGGAGTCAACATCAACCAGTTAGCAAACAATCGGGTCAGATAAGCTATATTGAAAGATTTAATTGAACTCTCAAGACAAAGGTGTGCAAGACTTGTAAGGAAAACGCTTTCATTTTCTAAAAAGCTAACTAATCATGTTGTATTAATAAAATATTTTATCTACAAAAATCTATTTTGAATGAAACTAATCATCAATTAAATGAATTAAATTTTTAATCGAATTAGATAAGTTTATTGAAATAGCCTTATCTATTTTGCAATAACAAATTTAAATACAG
>NZ_BASL01000546.1:0-110 GCF_000648255.1 Candidatus Protochlamydia sp. R18
AGGTTCTGACAGGGCAAGTGAGAATGTTTGATCCCATAACTCTCCCCTTCCTTAATAACCTGAATTTTGGGTTTTTAGGCAGCCATTAACAATAAGCGATGCTGCTCTGC
>NZ_BASL01000545.1:0-176 GCF_000648255.1 Candidatus Protochlamydia sp. R18
CCTTCAGGCTTTGTCTCTTCACCCCAGGAACTTAGAAGGACGCGCACTCAGGAAACTATTGATAATCTTGAGGATGAAAACGAGCCTTTATTAAGTTCCTTAACTCACCCAGAAGAGTTAAATGCTTTAGAGGACCCTTCCCCAAAGAAAATTGAGACATCCCCACAACCTTCAGG
>NZ_BASL01000544.1:0-127 GCF_000648255.1 Candidatus Protochlamydia sp. R18
AAGAGAGTAAGAGATTTTTGAACATTCTCTTGATTTTGAAGTTTCCAATAATAAATTTGTTCTATAATATTAAACCTCAAGCAAAAAACCCTTTTACGATTTCTATAGTGTTGAGCTATGATTTTGA
>NZ_BASL01000543.1:0-112 GCF_000648255.1 Candidatus Protochlamydia sp. R18
CTGAGTCTTCAGAGTGTGTCGTTTCTTCTTGCCTGAATAGTAGTGTTTTTGCTTTTTTTTGGCCTTTCAACAGGACTCTCAGTTGCGTCTACTAAAATCACTTCCTATTCGA
>NZ_BASL01000542.1:0-102 GCF_000648255.1 Candidatus Protochlamydia sp. R18
ATCACCATTTAAGCATTGAATAGAGAAGCTGTCTGAGCACCACCGTGTATTGCTGTAGAGAGTCTCTACTTTGCCTGTATGTAAGCGTTTAGGACGCCTGTT
>NZ_BASL01000541.1:0-174 GCF_000648255.1 Candidatus Protochlamydia sp. R18
CTGCAGTCCATATTAGATGTATTGCTATATGGGCAGAAGTCTCGTGACTACACGATCTAAATTTATCAACATAATTTCCGAAGTAGACAGTTTTGTATTTGGCCAATCTTTGTAGCCAATCGAAAGGATGTAGTCGTCTAAAAGGCAATAAAGTGCTATAATTTGTTCTTCCAT
>NZ_BASL01000540.1:0-264 GCF_000648255.1 Candidatus Protochlamydia sp. R18
TTTCCAAAAAAAAGATTTAGATAAGATGACAAGTGAGCAAGCAAATTCAATTGTATCAATCTATGGATTAAATGAAGCTATTGTTTTAGATAGGCAGACACAAACAAGCAAAGTCACTTCTATGCTTCCTTTTATACAGTTCATAAAAGAGAATCGAGCACCTCTTTGTAATTTTCAAAAAATTAGTCAAGTGACAGATGTAAAAACATTTGCTCAATATATCCAAGATCCTTCTAGTTTTGTTAGAGTTGTTGCGATGAAAAA
>NZ_BASL01000539.1:0-102 GCF_000648255.1 Candidatus Protochlamydia sp. R18
TTAAATGCTTTAGAGGACCCTTCCCCAAAGAAAATTGAGACATCCCCACAACCTTCAGGCTTTGTCTCTTCACCCCAGGAACTTAGAAGGACGCGCACTCAG
>NZ_BASL01000538.1:0-530 GCF_000648255.1 Candidatus Protochlamydia sp. R18
TAGTAATTTAAATTTAATTTTTCAATTGCATATGCGTATGCTGCAAAAATGCCTTACTCGCCTTACGTAAGCGTAGCTTTTTCTCTTAGAAATTTCCAACTCTTGAAAAATTCATTTGATTAGCCTTAACAAATAACTTATATTTTAGCGCGAAATGACCAAGTGAAGTTTTAAGTCGAAGCATTTCTAGCTTGCTTGCAATAAGCAATAATAGATGCGGAAATAGGATGTTTTTGTGAGCGTATCACTTTAGTTGATGATTTTTCAAGGCTTGCATTTTGCTTGATCGATTTGAAATATTTTTCTATTCGCCATCTTTTTTTGTAGACTTTATAGTTATCGTCAGCACTGTTGTCTAGATCATTTGCCACAAGATATAGAATGCCTACAGAGCTGTCTTCGCTTTTGAAGATCTTAAGTCCATGAATGAGACAGGAAAGGAATAATCCTTAGATAGTGTAGTCACGAGATTTCTGCCCATATAGCAATACATCTAATATGGACTGCAGCCAAGAATGAGGCTGTGTTCT
>NZ_BASL01000537.1:0-117 GCF_000648255.1 Candidatus Protochlamydia sp. R18
CATTTAAAATTTTCTGAACGAATAAATTTATTATGCAAAACAATTTTTCAGGGCTTCCTGAACCTATTCTTTAACTATATCAATAGAGATCAGCTTCAGTCTCAATGGAGAGAGATT
>NZ_BASL01000536.1:0-144 GCF_000648255.1 Candidatus Protochlamydia sp. R18
TCATAAATCCAAATCACCTAATTATATATGCACTTTAGTAGCAATCGATTCTTAAAATTGCACAGAATTGAACAATATAACCTAAAAATAGAAAATTTAATCTTAAACAAATGAATTTATGCGGACTTAAGGCACTTTCAAATC
>NZ_BASL01000535.1:0-71 GCF_000648255.1 Candidatus Protochlamydia sp. R18
TACAACGTCATAGTGGGCGAGCTTTTAGAGGAGAGAAGGTTTATTCAGCCATATCTGGCCATCGTTTTGCA
>NZ_BASL01000534.1:0-145 GCF_000648255.1 Candidatus Protochlamydia sp. R18
ATCACTAAATCTGTTATGACCTCTTGATAATCATTCAAAGAAGTTAGCCAGTTGAAAAACCTTTGTATTCGTTTGAAATTAGAATTAATTTTTGCCTTACTATATAAAACTGTTGCTAGCTCTGACAGATTCACTGTCTTCACTA
>NZ_BASL01000533.1:0-119 GCF_000648255.1 Candidatus Protochlamydia sp. R18
TTTAGTTTGGCTTGCAGCATTCTTTCTCGTATAAATCCATGATAGCATCGCAGGCAATGCTTGAGCGGTCAATCTTTCTATCTTTGCGTAAACGGTGAATATATAGCTCGGTGAATGCT
>NZ_BASL01000532.1:0-194 GCF_000648255.1 Candidatus Protochlamydia sp. R18
TGTTCTTTTCAAATACAGAAATCGAAGCTGCTAAGCTCCTAGAATATTTTTGAGGGTTTTTTACGTTAAACTGGTGTTAATTAAAAAATTTCCAGCACTTCTGTGTCTGTTCAAATTGAAAGATATTTTTTAATGGATCATTTACTGTTTCAATGACAGCTCACTTTCTAAGAAGAATTTTGTCTATCAACTTC
>NZ_BASL01000531.1:0-310 GCF_000648255.1 Candidatus Protochlamydia sp. R18
GCACGTTCATTTCTATCGTATTTTCATCTGATATAATTTCTTTTGATTGGTCGGCTGCTAGTTGATCTGATATTATATTATCCCAGTAAGGATCGTCAAAATTGCAGGCAGAAGAATTTAAATTAATTGACATATTTAACACTCCTATAAGTTTCAAATAAATCACTTTTTAGAATAAAATAAAAAGTGTGCTTTACTGTTATATTTTACCCACTGTTAATAAATGATATAAATTTTATCGCTTAGTACTTACCAATTAAATGAAACTGTCATTTTAAACTGTTTCAAAATTAATCTTTGTGTAAATAGT
>NZ_BASL01000530.1:0-138 GCF_000648255.1 Candidatus Protochlamydia sp. R18
CTGCTTTGTCGAACCTCTCCAACGATTTTTTTTTAAAACTTGTTCTAGAATACTTTCAGAAGTTTGTTGATCTTTTTTAGACCAAAGAGTGAAATAATAATAGCATATTTCCCATTTAGGATATTCTTTTGGCAACAT
>NZ_BASL01000529.1:0-119 GCF_000648255.1 Candidatus Protochlamydia sp. R18
TGTCTAAAGCTTGGTCAGCAACAAGTCTTTTAAGCTTGGTATTTTCAGATTCAAGGCTCTTTAATCGTTGAGCTTCGGAAACATCCATCCCACTAAACTTTGCTTTCCATTTATAATAA
>NZ_BASL01000528.1:0-119 GCF_000648255.1 Candidatus Protochlamydia sp. R18
TCATTTTTCTTATTTTTAAGATCTAAAATGATAATCACTAAATCTGTTATGACCTCTTGGTAATCATTCAAAGAAGTTAGCCAGTTGAAAAATCTTTGTATTCGTTTGAAATTAGAATC
>NZ_BASL01000527.1:0-119 GCF_000648255.1 Candidatus Protochlamydia sp. R18
TCCAAAAATCATCCACACTACAATATAATTTGATTAAATCCATTTTGACCTCTCATGTCCTATTAAACATTAGTTTGGGGAAACAAATGTTTTAAATGATACAGAGGTCTTTTGTCATT
>NZ_BASL01000526.1:0-266 GCF_000648255.1 Candidatus Protochlamydia sp. R18
TTAGCGTTAAAAAATTGTAAAAATTTAAAAGCACTACATCTCCAGGAATGCTACAAACTTACCGACGCAGGATTAGCCCATTTAGCATCCTTGATGGCTTTGCAGCATTTAAATCTGGCTAAATGCTATAAAATCACCGACGCAGGATTAGCGCATTTGGCATCTTTGGTGGCTTTACAGCATTTAGACCTAAGCTATTGCGAAAAACTTACTGACGCTGGATTAGCACACTTGCGACCTTTAGTGGCTTTAACGCATTTAGATCT
>NZ_BASL01000525.1:0-75 GCF_000648255.1 Candidatus Protochlamydia sp. R18
ATGACGTTGTAGACATTCATTGATTCCACTTTCATCAAGATAAACACGATCTTCTTCTGCTATCTTTTCTAATTC
>NZ_BASL01000524.1:0-77 GCF_000648255.1 Candidatus Protochlamydia sp. R18
TTTAGTTGATCATTCACCGTTTCAATAATAGCTCGTTTTCTAAGAAGAATTTTGTCTGTTAACTTCATAAGATTCTG
>NZ_BASL01000523.1:0-113 GCF_000648255.1 Candidatus Protochlamydia sp. R18
GTTCTAATGGTTAAACCAAGCATTCTACCAAAATTGACAGTTTCTTTAGCCGTGTAACAACTGCCATTATCAGAGAGCCATTCAAGAGGTACTCTAGCTTTTGGCTGTTCAAA
>NZ_BASL01000522.1:0-106 GCF_000648255.1 Candidatus Protochlamydia sp. R18
GGGAATAAATATTTTAAAGTTGTTTTTACATGGTTTAAGTAGAAGTGTTTAAATGTTCTATCATTGGAACGATGAAAGAGAAGCAAAATCGTTAGCACTTCACTTA
>NZ_BASL01000521.1:0-78 GCF_000648255.1 Candidatus Protochlamydia sp. R18
ATTTTGACCTCTCATGTCATATTAAACATTAGTTTGGGGAAACAAATGTTTTAAATGATACAGAGGTCTTTTGTCATT
>NZ_BASL01000520.1:0-820 GCF_000648255.1 Candidatus Protochlamydia sp. R18
CTTATGAAAAAATTTGATACTATTTTAGGCGTATTGACATTTGATAAAAGAGAAGAAAGTATTCCAGAAGATTTACAAGAAGCTTTTGCTAAAAGGCAACAGGTGAGACAAGAGAAGAACTGGACGCTTTCCGATGAATTACGTGATTTCATTCATCAAAGAGGCTATTTGATTGAAGACATTCCTCAAGGTGCCAGATTAAAAAAACAATAAGGAAATAAAAATGTCCGATCGCGCAAGAACAAAAGATGAAATGTTTATAATGCGTCTTTATGAAGAAGCTTTAAAACAAGCAGAAATAGAAGATCCTATAGATCGTTATCAGATTGGAAAATTAGCGGGTCTTCAAAAAACTGCTGTGGATACGATTTGCAATTTACTTGCTCAAGCCAATTTTATTAAAAAGAAAAATGTAACTGATATTTCAATTACTCCTCATGGTGCTAAGCTGGCTGAAAGCTTGAAAAAACCATAACTAGGTTAACAATAAAGCAATTAATTGATATAAAACCTCCTTCTTATAAATAGCAAAATTTTTTAAAATTTTAAAAGAAATACAATAAAATAAAATTTGTAAAAATTATTTTAATATTAGAAAAAATTTTTTATTTGTATTAGATATCGCTATGAGAGAGATACAAAAATATACAAAAAAATTAAAGTTATATTATTAAGGGTTGGACAAAATGAACCATTACTCAAGTTCGGCGTCAAGCATGACATGCTTAGGACTAACAAGTAATTGTAAATATTAAAATTTTATATTAATTAATGTAAGTTGCAAATAACTAAGTCGAAATAAAATTTAGATGTAAATAAA
>NZ_BASL01000519.1:0-66 GCF_000648255.1 Candidatus Protochlamydia sp. R18
CGCTATCTCTTTCAAATAACTATCAGGATGTTTTTTAATATAGCTCTTTAGTTGGTCATTATCAAT
>NZ_BASL01000518.1:0-173 GCF_000648255.1 Candidatus Protochlamydia sp. R18
ACTTAGCAGAGCAGCATCGCTTATTGTTAATGGCTGCCTAAAAACCCAAAATTCAGGTTTTTATTGATTTTCCATCGATAGATGTTTGCCACAATAAACGCATAAAAAGAAACAAGTGCTAAATAGGTAAGGCTATTTCAATAAACTGATCTAATTTGATAGATTAATTATTC
>NZ_BASL01000517.1:0-85 GCF_000648255.1 Candidatus Protochlamydia sp. R18
TCATTCCTACTAAATTTATCAACATCATTTCCGAAGTAGACAGTTTTGTATTTGGCCAATCTTTGTATCCAATCGAAAGGATGTA
>NZ_BASL01000516.1:0-93 GCF_000648255.1 Candidatus Protochlamydia sp. R18
TTGGCCAAATACAAAACTGTCTACTTCGGAAATGATGTTGATAAATTTAGTAGGAATGAAATTTTTTTACGGAAATATGGAAACGTCCCGAAA
>NZ_BASL01000515.1:0-75 GCF_000648255.1 Candidatus Protochlamydia sp. R18
GGATGATGGATTAGCCCATTTGACACCTTTAACGGCTTTACAGCATCTCAATCTAAGCTACTGTCGAAAACTCAC
>NZ_BASL01000514.1:0-68 GCF_000648255.1 Candidatus Protochlamydia sp. R18
ATCATGAATAAACTGAGTAAGAGCGCATTAAATAGAAGAATTCATCAAATACCCATGAAATGGTGGGA
>NZ_BASL01000513.1:0-80 GCF_000648255.1 Candidatus Protochlamydia sp. R18
CTTGGTTTATCTTCTAAACATCCATTTCTTTGACGCTTCAGCCAGTTAAACACTGTTCTTAATGCTACACCGAAAACTTG
>NZ_BASL01000512.1:0-117 GCF_000648255.1 Candidatus Protochlamydia sp. R18
TTAATCGATACTGCTGCGCAAAATTTAAAAGAGCTTTTAATTCCAGTAGACTATCTTCGGTAGAGTTAAACGGTTCCAATTTTTGGGATTTATACGCCTCAATCAGCTGTTTTTCTA
>NZ_BASL01000511.1:0-101 GCF_000648255.1 Candidatus Protochlamydia sp. R18
GTATCAAGGTTCGCTAACTCCTGAATCGTTTCGCGCACTTTGTTATCAGCATATTTTAGCGCTTCTAATCGTGAGCAATTAGGATGATTGGTTCGATATTC
>NZ_BASL01000510.1:0-59646 GCF_000648255.1 Candidatus Protochlamydia sp. R18
TTTTTATTTACATCTAAATTTTATTTTAACTTAGTTATTTGCAACTTACATTAATTATTTGATTTTATTGATTTATTTATCCATCTACTAAAATTGATAAATTGAGCTGTAAAATTTCTAAACTATTGTTGAATTAACTAGTGTCAGACATTTGAAAATTTTGTGGGGACTCCACAAGCTAAGTTTTGGAAGCTAAAAAATCGTGAAAATTTAAATCTAAATTTTTCAAGTACTAAAATCTTACACATTTTTGCATATGACAAATTACAAGAATTTGAAGCTAATCTTGTTAAAAAAAAGTTAGTGCCATATTTGTAACAATTTAATGGATTTACCCTTTCCTTTTCCTCATGTTGAAACATTTTATATTAATTTTCTTTACCATCTAAAAACAAAACAATTTACCTGATTGGCTGTAACAGATTATTAGATTATTATATATCTCCTATTCTTTTTTCAAGAATCTTTTACTATCTATCCTCTAAGTTCAAGCGAAAGAAATGGCAATAAAGAGTTTTAGCTTTGATAAGCTTTTTGAAAAGTTTTCAGACTGTTCCTCTAAACACTCTACGCCTTAAAGAAAAAGGATTGGATCCGATCACAATCCTTCTTCTAATCGAATATATTCGGCTAAAGAGACGTTTTGGAATAAATAACATCTGTTTGGAGACGCGTTTAAAATTAGAGATTCAAAAATTAGAATGATTACTTACTATTTAAACACAACTTATTTTAATTGTTCCTGATCAATTTTAGTTATTCCTAAAGCTAAAAATGTAAGCGATAATCCAAAAAATAGTAAATTGATTCCGACCAAAAGGCCAAGTACCCAAAATGCTGTCTCTGGCCAGCCCATCCAAATGATTCCAGCCATCATTAATGATAAAACTCCGCTAAAGATAAACCATATCCAGCTGTTAGTAGATTTCAGTTGAAATCCCATGATGATTTTGGCAACACCTTCAAAAATGAAAAAGAGCATTAATAGTATTGTTAACGAAATGACACCAGCGGAAGGATCAATAAGTAGTAAAATTCCAAATAGAAGATACATTAAACTCACAACGAAGGAAGCCCAAAATCCTTTTTCACGATAGGATTGAAATGCTCGATAGGTTTGGATAACACCACCTAACAAAATAAAC
Organism: Candidatus Protochlamydia sp. R18; assembly: GCF_000648255.1. Taxonomy (NCBI): domain Bacteria; kingdom Pseudomonadati; phylum Chlamydiota; class Chlamydiia; order Parachlamydiales; family Parachlamydiaceae; genus Candidatus Protochlamydia; species Candidatus Protochlamydia sp. R18. The sequence goes on from NZ_BASL01000510.1 coordinate 1,146, forward strand.
CACCCTATAAACAATTCTGTACTTAAAGTTGAAATCCCTGGCAATGCGATTGCTATTATGCCTAGAAGGGCAAATAAAAATCCTTCAATTATTAAAAGAGTCCGATTTTTTTGAATAAATTCAAGCATGTTGTCTCCTCTAAACGTTTTAATAAAATCTAAATTTTTTACGAATTCGAATTTTAAAGGTTATTAAGAGATAAAACTTTTGTTTATCCAAACTTTAATTTTCTGTCCCGTTAATTTTTTATTACCTTAAACTAATTAATATTTGTTTTAAATTAAAAGAAATGAAAGAGTTTATGCTCTTGCTTTTTAGATGGTTAAGTTTAATTATATGAGTAAAATCAAAAAAAAATTACTGAATTAAAGCTAATGTTATATAGTCCCAATTTTTTGAGCACACTATTTTTGGGCACACTCAAGGAGTGAACATGCGTTTAATTAAAATTTTTCTGCTGTTTTCTTTTTTCTTTTCCATTTTTCATCTATTTGGGAATAACGATTTTATCGCTGCAAAAACTTTTACCTCTGTAACTAGTTGTAGACAACCAGATTTAATTGCCTATTTAATGGCAGAAAAATCTAATGAAATTATTCCTATTAACTTAAGCAATGGACGTGAAGGGGTGCCAATTATCATTGAGCCGGCAACTAAAATTTTAGCTATACATGCGGCAACCAATGAAGTTTATTTTGTTGAAGAAGATTTAAAACAAATCAAATGTTTTCATTTAAAGACAAAAATGGTTCGAGAAGTGGGGAGTTTAAACCAAATTCCCGCTAAATTTATCGTTCCGGCAGATAAAAAAGTTGCTTATCTCAGTTATGAGGATAGTAACGACATTGATTGTTTAAATCTATTGAATGGTCAATTGACAAAGGTTGTAAATTTAAAAATAAATCCATCCAGTATCGCTTTCGATAGTAAAAACCAACGCTTATACGTGAGCTTAAAAAATCAAAATGAAATTAAAAGTATTCATTTAGCTTCTTTAGAAACTACGTCTTTTGCGCTTTTAGATCATAACATAGAAAGTTTAACGATTACAAATGATGGGCAAAAAATTTACGCACTGCAAGAGAACAATCATCAATTATCAATTGTTGATGCACAAACACAAGCAATCACTCATATTTCGCTTAAAAATGATTCAGGTATTTTACAAAAAAAAACAAATTCTTTTGTGATTCACCCCAACGAAAATCACATTTATATTCTTAAAGAATCTGCCGATCAAATCATTCCTGTCAATCTCTTGACTGGAGCGCTAGAGCCGCTCATTTCTGTTAGACAAAGCATTCAAAATATTAATTTTGATGATAAACAAGGAATAGTAGCTAGATTTAGTGTAAAGGAGGCAAAGTCTGGACTACCCACAGTTTTTGATGCTTCCGAAACAATTTTAATACATTCAGGTGAGGTCAGTTATGAATGGGAATTTGGAGATGGATTAAAAGCTGTTTCCAGTCAACCCATCATTGAACATGTTTATGACAATACGGGCCATTTCACCGCAACTCTTACTATAACTCAAAAAGTTGAAAATGATTTTATTGCCCCTTATCTCGAATATTTAATTGGAAATCCTTTTTTAACTTCATCCACTAAGAAAAGTTTTGACATCCCTTCTTCAAAAAATGAAGGTTTAGAAAAAATAAGCAAAAAACAGCAAGCGGCTAAAAATACAGCAGATTCTGATTTTGTTGCAGAGTCTTCTATAACTCACGGACAACCCTCCCAAACAACCATTTTCTATGGACATACCGTATTTGATAGTGCTACTGTAAATGGATCTTTTACAGGGGGAACACCAACTGGAACTGTGACATTTTTTGTAGAAAGTACGCAAGTTGGTTCACCGATAGCACTATTGGCAGGGTTAAATAATACAGCAGTTGCGATTTCAGACCCCTATTATCCCACTTCAACAGGGAATTATCAGTTTAAAGCTGTTTATAGTGGAGATAGTAACTATGAACCCTCTTCGGATTCATCTGCAACAAACACTTTTATTGTTAATCCAGCACCTAGCATAACAAATCTTACAACTAATATTAATCCTTCTTATTTTGGAGAGACAATCCAATTAACCGCCACAGTAACATTGTCTAATACTCAAATTAATGAAACTCCAACAGGAACAATTACATTTAAAGATAACAATACAGTTTTAGGAATTGTAACTCTAACTTCTAGTAGTACAGCTAATCTTTCCATTTCTGATTTAGGAGTAGGAACTCATTCTTTAACAGCAATTTATAGCGGGGATGCCAAGTTTGCAGGTTCTACATCGAGCTTAGTTACGCAAACTGTGACTAAAGGAACCACGATGACCGTGCTAACCTCCTCTATTAACCCGACAATATTTGGCAATTCAACAACCTTAACAGCCACAGTTAATATCAATGACGGGGCTGGAACCTTAACAGGAGCTGTGACATTTAAAGATGGGTCAACAATCATTGGAACGGGAAATGTAAATGCAGGTATTGCCACTTTAAACGTTTCCAATCTATCAGTGGGGTCTCATTCATTGACAGCAGTATATGGAGGAGACAGCAATTTTAACACTTCTACTTCAACAGCTTTGACTCAGATAGTAAACAAAGGAACAACAACTTCTAACATTGTTTCTTTGACTAATCCCACGACCTATGGGCAACCGACGATATTGACTGCCTCCATCGCTGTTGCAACAGGGGTTGGAACCCCGACTGGATATTTTACTTTTAAAGACGGAAATTCTACCCTTGGAACTGCAAATATCACGGACTCAAATGCGTCTCTAACAATCGCGAATTTAGCAGTCGGCGCTCATTCCATCACAGCAGTTTATAGTGGAGATTTGAATTTTTCTACTTCTACTTCGTCAGTCATTTCTCAACAAGTTAACCGAGCAACTCCTGTCATATCCCTGACTTCCACACTAAATCCTTCCAATTATGCTGAAGAAATCACTTTTACAGCCTCCATTTCCTCACCAACAACACTTGGCTTACCCTCAGGAACAATTACCTTCTATGATGGTAATACATCGATTGGAACAGGAACTCTTGTGCAGACTGGTGCTAATAAAAGTCAAGCCACCTTTACAACACCAAATCTGAATGGAGGAAACCATTCTATCACTGCTTCCTATCCAGGAGATACAAATTTTATTGCTGTGACTTCGATGACATTAGATCAAACAGTTATTTTAGCTAATACTAACACATTAATTTTTTCTAACTCTCCTAATGCTTCTCAGTTTGGTCAACCGATAACATTACAAGCTAATGTGGTCGGTTCTGTTGCGACACCTCCTCTCACTCCTTCGGGGACTCTTTCATTTTACGATGGCTCCACGCTTTTAGGTGCTGTTCCCATAACTAAACTTTCGTCAAACGTAGCTTTTGCAACATTAACAATTTCAAATCTCTCTATTGGGCCCCATACTTTAAGTGCAAAATACAGTGGAGATGTAAATTATAATCCTTCCAATTCATCGTCTATGACGCAAACGATTATTTTTACAGCGACAACAATCACAACGGCAACATCTCATACCCCTTCAGTTTTTGGAGAATTAATCAAGTTTACAGCAACTGTGAATTCTCATATTCCGGGCATGGGAAATCCCACAGGAAAGGTAGAATTTTATGATGGAATTAATTTAATTGGATCGGGGACTTTAGCAGCTAGCGGAGCTAATCAAAGTCAAGCAACACTTCAAATTTCTAGCCTAAGCTTAGGGACACACCGGATTGGGTCGGCTTATTTGGGGGATGGGGATTTTACTGGTTCCTTAGCCCCCTTAATCAATCAAATTGTTGTGAAAGATACGACAACGACAACTTTGGCATCAAATTTAAACCCTTCAAATTTTGGAGATGAGATTACCTTAAGTGCGACAGTGACCGCTAATGCGCCGGGTTCAGGAATTTCAACAGGAACAGTGACTTTTAAAGAAGGATCCAAAGTATTAGGAACAGGAACATTAAATGCCAATGGTGTTGCCACTTTTTCAACCATTAAACTTTATCCCGGCGATCACTCTTTAACGGCTACTTTTAATGGCGACTTTAACTTTATATCTTCGACTTCTAATACTTTCAAACAGACTGTTATCAACCAGCTACCAACAAAAATCAAACTCACATCTTTTAGGAATTCTTCACCTATCAATCAAACAGTGACTTACAGCGCTGAGGTAACTGCGTTAACAGGTATTCCAACAGGAACAGTCATATTTTATGATAATGGAGTGGCTTTTGGAACAGGAACAATTAATGCCAATGGAATAGCAACTTGTATTGAACCTGCCAATCGGCTTAATACTTTAGGGTTACACCTCATTACTGCATCATATAGCGGAGACATAAACTTTATCACATCGAATTCGAGCACTTATAACCAATATGTTGTTCCTTATGATACTTCAACAGTATTAGTTACCTTACCCAATCATTCTGAACAAGCTAATGCCACATTGACAGCGACCATAACAGCAACTGGTTCTCCAATGCCTATTCCATCATTTACTGGTACGGTGGTCTTTTATGAAGGAGGAATCGCTATTTCACCTCCTATTCTTGTCGATCCATTGACAGGGGTAGCTTCATTTATGCCTGATAATCTTCACTTCGGACCCCACCCCATCTCTGCTGTGTATAGCGGTGATCAAACAATATTTGCTACATCAACCTCTAATTCTATCGTTCAACAAGTCCAACAGACGGATATGTTAACAACAAAAACAGTTTTAACAGCTAGTCCAAATCCCTCTTATTTCTGTGAAATGATTGAATTAACAGCAACTGTCGTTGCTACTCAAGGATATTATACTCCGACAGGTACGATGACATTTTTTAATGGGGAAATCGCTATTGGAACGTCAATTTTGAATGCGAATGGAGTTGCTGTGCTTCCTATCTCTAATTTAAGTGTGGGAACTCATCAATTAACAGCTACTTACAATAGCGATTCTAACTATGCTTTCTCCATTTCAAATACAATTACGCAACAAGTGAATCCAAATACGACGTTAACTACTCTTTCTGTTATTCCCAATCTTTCAAGCACTCCTTATGGACAAACTTTGACATTTGTAGCTACAGTCGATGGTTTAGATGGGCTACCAACAGGTTCTGTGATTTTTTCTGATCAATCTGGGGAATTAGCAACCATTGAATTTGACGAAAGTGGAGAGGCAGTATTTACGACAGATAGCCTCCCGACAGGAACACACGATTTTACAGCGATCTATGATCCCAGCTGTTGCTCGGTTGAAAACCCTTGTTATTCACCTTCATCTGCTACTTTAAGTCATACAATCACGGCTGTGGATTTAGATACGATTTTGACAGCATCTCCCTCTCCGTCAATCTATGGTAATACCATCGCATTAACAGCAACCGTAGATTCTTTCACAACGGGATCCCCAACTGGTACAGTCACTTTTTATAATGGAAGTACTTTAATTGGAACAGCCCCAATTATTCAAGGCACCGCAAGAATTGATGCAAATAATGTCCAAGCTGGTGTAGCCATTTTTAATGCTCGGTATAATGGAGATATTAATTTTATTGCTAAAAACTTTCCTTCTAGACAGCAAATTGTTAATAAAGCACCCGTCAATGTTGCTTTGACTTCATTTACAAACCCATCTTTGTATGGTCAGCTAGTGACATTTAATGCTTCCGTAAGTTCAGCAGGGCTCATTAGTGTTCCAACCGGAACGATTACATTCTTATCAGGGACGACAAATTTAGGACAAGCAACTCTCAACAACGGTGTTGCCACGTTTTCAACCTCTATCTTGAATGTTGGTTCAAATAGTATTACAGCGTTATATTCAGGAAGTAGTAACTTTTTAACAGCAACTTCTTCAGCTTTAACACAAGTTGTTAATAAATCAGCAACAACGACAACAGTTGGCTTCTCTCCTTTCAATGCTTCTGCTTTTAATAGCTCTGTCACAGTTAATGTGACTGTTGCTTCGGTGAGTCCGGGTGGGGGAATCCCAACTGGAACTGTAACGGGATATTACGGGTCAGTTTCATTAGGAACAGCGACTCTGAACAATGGGATTGCTTCCTTTTCTACAACCATATTACCAACTGGAACGCCAACGGTAACCGTTATTTATACCGGAGATGCGAAATTTACAGAATCGCAAGGATTAGCAACTCATACTGTTACAGCCGCCACGACAACAATGGCTACTCTGACTTCGTCTAATAATCCTTCTGTATTTGGGCAATCACTTACATTAAGTGGAAAAGTGAATTCAACAGCAGGGATTCCTACGGGTCAAGTGACATTTTATGATGGAACCACAGAACTCGGTGTGGCTACGCTGGATAGTACAGGAAGGGCTGCTATCACAAGACCTAATTTAAATGTGGGAAGTCACTCAGTAACCTTAAAATATTTAGGAAGTGGGAATTTTGCTGCTTCGACTTCTGCTGCTTTAAATCAAGTTGTGAATAAAACTCCAACAACAACCGTTGTTAGCTCTTCTCAAAGTATTTCAATTTATGGAGAACCGATTGATTTTATAGCCACCGTTGGTCCAATTAATCCAGGTAGCGGAATTCCTACAGGAACTGTTACGTTTAAAAATGGCTCGACAATTCTTGGAACTGTTTCTTTAAATGGGGGAGGGATTGCTTCTTTTGCGACGCCAATGTTATCTGCAAATAACACGCCCTATTCCATTACGGCAGTTTATAATGGAGATGCCAATTTTAATTCGTCAATCTCTTCCATATTGGATCAAACTATTTTACAAGTTTCCACGAGAACAACAGCAACTTCTTCATCTAATCCTTCTACAATCGGAAATTTAGTAACAATTGATGTCACAGTAGAGCCTATTAATACAGATGTGTTTACTCCAACAGGTATCGTAACTGCTACTTATGGTTCAACAGTCATTGGAACAGGAACTTTAGATTCAACAGGAAAAATTACTTTTTTAACTACGACGCTTCCTGCAGGGACATTGCCGATTGCGATTAAATATGCGGGAGATTCTAATCACGCTCAATCTTCTATGACTTTATCTCAAACAGTTTTGCAAGCTAGTACAGTCACAAGCCTCACTTCTTCTCTCAACTCTTCCCACGTGGGAGAAACAATCACATTGACAGCCACATTAACCTCTCCATTTGGCACCCCCACAGGCAATGTTGCTTTTTTTGATGGGTCCTCTCTAATTGGGGTACAAGCACTGAATGGAGCAGGAGTAGCAATATTGTCTACCTCTTCATTAACGTTAGGAACCCATCAGATTAAAGCATTGTATCAAGGAGATGCAAATTTCGCTGCTTCAACATCGCCTGTTTTATCTCAAAATATTATTGCGGCAACAACAAGCATAGCATTATCTTCTTCTATGATTCCTTCAGTATTTGGACAAACGATTACTTTAACAGCCAATGTTACTGTACTAGCGGGTTCTGGAGTCGTATCTGGTACAGTGACATTTAATGAAGGAAGTGTTGTTTTAGGAACAAGTGGAGTATCAAACGGTATTGCTTCGATTACTATTTCTAATTTATCGGTAGGTGCACATACACTAAAAGCAACCTATAATGGAAATTCCAGTTTTGGAAACTCAACTTCACCAAATTTAAACCAAATTGTCGAACCAGGCACAACTAAGACGATTCTATCCTCTTCTAGTAATCCTTCACAATTTGGAGATGTAATCACTCTAACTGCAAACGTAAGTGCAACAGGCGGAAATGGAACCTTAACAGGAACCGTAACTTTTAAAAATGGTTCAAGTGTATTAGGAACTGGGACAATTAGTAATGATCAAGCCACATTCAGTGTTTCTGATTTAGGGGTGGGAACACATACTTTAACAGCTGTCTACAGTGGAAACACAAGTTTTGAAGGTTCCACATCCTCAAATCTCAATCAAATTGTTAACAAATCGAGTTCATTAATTACACTTACTTCCTCTATTAACCCTTCTGAATTTAGTCAAACCGATACGTTAATAGCAACAATTCCAGCAGGTACTGCCCCTGTTGCACCGACGGGAACCGTCACATTTAAAGATGGTTCACTCATGCTTGGGACAGTGAATATATCTGAAGGCAGGGCAACATTAAATATGTCTAATTTAACTGTGGGATCTCATGATTTAACCGCGACTTATAACGGAGATGGAAATTTTGCCGCTTCGACATCGGCTCTTTTGACTCAAATTGTGAAAGCAGCTGCTACGACAGTTTTACTAAATTCATCGACTAATCCTTCTGTTTTTGGAAACTCTATTAATTTTAGCGCTACTGTGGCGCCTATGCTCGGAACGGGTACACCGACAGGAACAGTCATTTTTAGAGATGGAAATGTTGTTCTTGGAAATGTTACTTTGGTAGGGGGAGTTGCCAACTTTACAACTTCTATGCTTTCTGTGAATACTCACGCGATTACAGCTGTTTATGTAGGAGATGGTAACTTTGCGGCATCGGTTTCTTCCCCTCTTTCTGAACAGGTTAATCAAGGAACAACAGCCACAACACTTTCTACTTCAGCTAGCCCCTCTACATATGGGCAATCGGTAATATTCACTGCCAATGTCAGTTTAATCACAGGATCTGGATCCCCTTCAGGTTCTGTGACAATTTTGGATGGCACAACAGTGATTGGAACAGCGACAGTAGACAACTTAGGAGTTGCTACTTTGGCAGTTTCTAATCTTTCTGTTAATTCACACTCCCTAACTGCTGTTTATAGTGGAGATAGTCATTTTGCCACATCGACCTCTTCTATTTTGATGCAAAATGTGAACAAAGCTAATTCCTCAATTGATATTTTGACAACCTCTCCCAATCCATCCCGCTCAGGAGAAAATGTCACTCTTTTTGCTACTGTGACTACGCCGATCGGAATTGCAAGTGGGAATGTCTCTTTTTATGATAATCAAACAACATTACTTGGAACGGTACCAGTTTATAATGGCTTGGCTATCTATTCGACAAATTTATTAGCGCTTGGAAATCATACGATTAAAGCCATTTATAATGGGGATGCAAATTTCAATGCTTCGACATCTCCATCAGTTGCCCAAACTGTTAATCAAACAAATATTACAGTCACAACAGTGACTAATTTGAACTCTGCACCGAATCCTTCTAATTTCGGTCAAAATGTTGACTTTACAATAACTGTTGCCCCTATCGCAAGTTCGGGTACACCAACTGGAATTATAACGTTGTATTTTGGCTCTGTCCCATTAACAACGTTGAATCTTGTGAATGGACAAGCCTCTTATTCGACGACAACGCTCCCAAGTGGCGAAATTACATTAGTTGCCTTATATTCTGGAGACGCTAGTTATTCCTCTTCGACAGATACACTTGTTCAATGTGTGAATAAAGTTGGGACGAATGTCAAAGTGGTTTCTTCTATCAATCCTTCAGCTTATAAACAACCTGTGACATTTACATCTACTGTTACCTCTGGTTCAGGAACTCCAACAGGAACAGTGACTTTTTATGATGGATCCGTTCCTTTAGGTACGTCAGCATTAAATGAAGGAATGGCAACTTTAGAAGTCATCAATTTAGCTCCAGGATCCCATTCAATTATTGCCGTTTACAATTCAGATTTGAATTTTGCTACTTCCACTTCACAAACATTGATACAGGTGGTGACGAGAGATACTATTCCCCAACCACCCCAGAATTTTTATGGCTGTCAAATTGTTAACCAATTCGTCGATAAAGATCATTTAGTGAACGTTTTATACTGGATTCCTCCTCAAGAGAATGCCAATATTGTCTTTTATGAAATTTATCGAGATGCTCAATTAAAACGGTGCATTGGAAAAATTCCTAACCAATGTCCCTTTCAATTTGAAGATGGCAATCGCAAGAAAAACAAAGCTTATACTTACTATATTGTCTCGGTTAACAAAAAAGGAGTAAAATCTTCACCTATTAGCACAAAGGTTTTTCCCATCAAGAAACATCGTTAAAGGAAAATGTTAATGAAAGAATTTGTCAATGCAACTTTTGGATTAGAAAAATCATTCATCTTAGAGGATTGTTGGAAAAAATTCTCAAATAATTTTATTCCTTATCCAACATTTGCGTTTTTAAGCACTTTCTTACTTATTTTATTAAATTTAACTGATGTAGCAGCAAGCTTAGAGATCAAAACAGAGGCAAAAAGTCAATTATTTTTTCCAGCTTCTAAACGTTTTCGTCGCATTTATGGAAATTGTATGGGAGGGTATGAAGGACAAGTCACCGTTTTTTTTCCTAAATATTTTCAAGCATGGATCAATGTCGATGGAATGTCCAAAAAAGGCCATTCTTTTTACTTACATGATTTTACAAGGATATCAATTGTTAACATGAGCTTTGGCATGCAATACACTTATATTTTGCCAAGAAATTTATCTTTCTATGTTGGATTAGGACCGAGTTTTGGAATTGTCAAATTAGAAAATCGATTTTTTGGGATTCATAACAATAAAACATATTTTGTCTTTGGAGGAGTATTTAAAACAGGCTTTTATTATGATATCAATGCCTGTTTTTTCTTAAATATGTTTTTTGATTATCTTTATCAACCTAATTGTTTCAAAACACAAGTAAATCTCGGCGGAAATAAATTAGGGCTAGGGATAGGTTATAAGTTTTAGCAAAATGAAAAGATATTTATTAATTTGGCCATTTATTCACCTTGTATGTTTTTTTAAACCTATAATTGAGGGCATTAAATTCTTTTAATAGTGAGAAAGCATCATTTTTACCAATCTATTTTTAATCATCTTTTTCTTAAAATTGATTTTTTAAATTTAACTTTAGTCTTTTTACGCTAGATTTCTCAACTATCAATGTCATTTAATCTTCCCTTAAGGCAGGATTTGTTGTCGCTAAAAACAATTTAATTATATATATCTTTTTTTAAGGGATTACCAAGCAAAATTGTTCCCCTTATGTTATTTGCTAATTTTCTTACCAACATAAGCTACAAATTTAAAAACTGTAAAACTGTACGAAAGATATGCTAAAAGAAACAGATTGTGTCATTGGAATCGATTTAGGGGGAACCAAAATTGGGATAGGAATTTTGAATGTCTCCGGCACATTGATTGATAGTGTGAGACTTAAAACGGATTCTAAACACGGACCAGCTAGTGTAGAAAAACAAATCATGCAAGCGATTCAGGATTTAAAAAATCGGACAAAAGTTGAGATTAAAGGAATTGGAATAGGGGTAGCAGGTCAAATTGACGAAGAAACAGGAGTCGTTCGTTTTGCTCCAAATCTCCCAGGCTGGCATCAAGTAACACTACGCGAAAATCTGGAAAGAGAAGCTGGAATTCCAGTTAAGGTTGTGAATGATGTTCGCGCTATTACTTGGGGAGAATGGCTTTACGGAGCTGGTAAACATTATCAAGATCTTATTTGTTTATTCGTAGGAACAGGAATTGGCAGTGGTATCGTTTGCCAGGGAAAAATGCAAAAAGGGGATAATAATACATTCGGAGAAGTCGGCCATATGACAATCGATTTTCATGGCCCTCGTTGCACCTGCGGTAACAATGGTTGTTTTGAAGCTTTTGCTGGAGGATGGGGAATTGCTAGACAGGCCAAAGAGCTCATTCTTGCCGATAACCAAAGTGGTCAATCCATTTTAGAAAAAGCAGGTGGATATTTAGAAAATGTTTCAGCTAAAGCTGTTATTGAAGCATATCACAGTGGAGACCCTCTAGCTCTATTGATTTTAGAAAAAGTTAAGCAAGCCTTAATTGCAGGTTGCGTTAATCTTGTGAATGCTTTTAATCCTGCTTGTTTAATCTTAGGAGGTGGGGTTCTAGATGGCATTCCAGAAATCCTATCATTTATTGATAAAGGCATTCGAGAAACTGCTTTAAAAGCGGCGACAGGCAAATTACAGATAAAAACTGCTTTACTTGGTAAAAATGTGGGAATTATTGGATCCGGAGCTGTGATTTTAGACGTCTTAAAAAATAACGTTGGGTGAGAGGGGTATGAGTAAACAATTATTTACTTCATTATTTATCGATGTTGGTGGCGTCCTTTTGACAAATGGATGGGATCGACATATGCGTGAAAAGGCTTCATACATTTTTGAATTAAATTATGAAGAAATGAATAAACGACATAATTTAATTTTTGATACGTATGAAATTGGTAAAATTTCATTAGATGAATATTTAAAACGTGTGGTATTTGATCAAGAACGCTCTTTTTCTATTGAATCTTTTAAAAAATTTATGTTCGAGCAATCTCAGCCTTTTGATGAAATGATTGATTTTATAAAAAAAATCAAAAAAGATTGGAATTTACAGATTGTTGTCGTAAGTAATGAAGGCCGCGAATTGATGCAAAATCGAATCGATCAATTTAAAATGAAAGCGTTTGTCGATATTTTTGTGGTATCAGGCTTTGTTCATCTACGCAAACCCGACAGCGATATTTATCAACTCGCATTGGATTTAGCTCAAGTAAAACCCGAGCAAGTAATTTATATCGATGACAGACCCTTGTTAACAGAAATAGGGAAGCACATCGGAATGACGGCTATCCAACATCAAAATTATGAACAAACAAAAATGATTCTAGATAGTTTACTAAAAAGGTAATTTCTATGGCTAATCGAGCGATTTTAAATTTACTTGGAAACGATGCAAGTTATTTACTTGATCATGAATGTAAAACAATATCAAAAGATAAACTTCATTTACCAAGTCCTTATTATATTGATGAGATCATGAATTTAACAGACCGAAAGACGCCAGTTCTTCGTAACTTAGTTCAAATTTTTAATCAGGGGCGATTAAGCAAAACGGGTTATCTTTCTATTTTGCCTGTTGATCAAGGAATTGAACATTCAGCCGGAGCAAGTTTTGCTATTAATCCTGATTATTTTGATCCAGAAAATATTGTGAAGCTAGCCATTGAAGGGGGATGCAATGCAATCGCCTCTACTTTAGGTGCACTTGGTTCTGTTGCCAGACGTTATGCTCACAAAATCCCTTTTATCGTGAAACTCAACCATAATGAATTATTAAGTTATCCCAATACATTTGATCAAATTTATTTTGGTCAAGTTGAACAAGCGTGGGAAATGGGGGCTGCTGCAATCGGTGCAACCATTTATTTTGGTTCTGAAGAATCTCATCGCCAAATTCAAGAAACGTCTAAAGCTTTTCAAAAAGCGCATGAACTGGGGATGGCGACAATGCTTTGGTGTTATTTACGCAATAATGCGTTTAAGCAAGATAAAGATTATTCAACCAGTGCTGATTTAACCGGGCAGGCTAATCATTTGGGAGTTACGATCGAGGCGGATATCATCAAACAAAAACAAGCAACTAATAATGGAGGGTTCAAAGCTCTGGCGCATTATGGTAAAACAAATGAGCTTGTTTATCAAAAGTTAACAACAGACCATCCGATTGATCTAACAAGGTATCAAGTTGCCAACTGCTATATGGGACGAATGGGATTGATTAATTCCGGTGGAGAAGCTGGTAAAAATGATATGACAGAAGCTGTTAAAACAGCTATTATTAATAAACGTGCTGGCGGAATGGGCCTAATATCGGGGCGAAAAGCTTTCCAAAGACCTTTAAAGGAAGGAATCGAACTATTAAATTTGATTCAAGATGTCTATTTAGATAAATCTATCACGGTCGCTTAAAGGGGAATAACATGGCTCAAAGGAATTTCCCAATAAGCACCTTCTAATTTTTTTGGAAAATTTTTATGAAGAGATGGAACTTTATTATCCGCTCTATCGTTTAAAAGAAGGAGCAAAAGTTGTTTTAGCTGGTTCTAAAAGTCATGAAATATGCAAAGGAAAGCATGGGATGCCTTGCAAATCTGATATCGGTTTTCAAGTTGTTAAAGAAAATGAGTTTGATGCGCTCGTTATTCCTGGTCAATCGTCGTCATTTTATTTCTAGCCGAACATTAGAAGATTTGCCAGCGTTTTGTTTGAGTATTATTCAAGAATTATTATCCACTCACAAACAAAAAACTGCATTCGTTTAGTAATTTAAACTTTGAGTTTTTCTGTATATGTCAGATTTTTTGCTACAAAGTAGGAAAAGCCGTTTTTAAGCAAATAGTCCACCACTATTTTCCATACGTCTTTCTCTCAACTTATCAGCACAGATTGACTATTGATAAGAAAAACTCAAATTTTAGTTTAGTAAATTTTAGGAGATAAGAAATGACCGCCGTCATGCCTACTTTAGATCAAGATGTAGATTCGCAATTTGATGCATTAATGCAAGTTAGACGTTTTGGAGGATCTTGTTCAGAAGCTATTTTAGATCCTCGATGCCAAATTTTTACTGATCCTTTTATTGATGGATTAATTGGTTATCGTTTAGAGAATTCACGAGCTATTGTATACGGAGATCCTGTGTGCCAATGGGAAGATACCCCTTTATTAATCAAATCTTTTACAGATTTTTGCCATCGAGAAGGCTATAAAAACATTATTTATGTCATTATAACGGAAAAATTTTGTAAATGGGCAATGGAAAACGTTTGCCATGCCTCAGTAGAATTTGGACATGAATTATTTATGGATCCTCACGATGACCCAAGAGCTAAAACTGGAGTTAATGCTAGTTTAGTTCGACGTAAAGTTCGACATGCCCAAAAAGAAGCCGTGGTTGTGGAAGAATACATTATCCCTAATCTCAGCCTTGAAGCTCAAATTGAAGATGTCGCTCAAAAATGGCTTAAAGGAAGGCGAGGTCCACAAATTTATATCTCCCGCGTACATTTATTTGATAATCGAGCCGGTAAAAGATGGTTTTACGCTAAGCAGGGAGAAAAGATTACTGGTGTTGTTGTTCTCAATGAACTTCAATCGCGTAATGGATGGTTGATTAATCGTTTAATGCATATCCCTGGTGCTGCTAATGGAACTCCTGAGTTTCTTTTAACAACTGTTATTGATACATTGGCTAAAGAAAATTGTCACTATGTTACTTTTGGGGCTGTCACGACTGGACAGTTAGGAAAATTAGAAGGGTTGAATTCTATTTCAAAATATATTGCTGAGCTTTCATTTAAGTTCGCTAACCGATTTTTTCACTTAGATGGAAAAATGAAATTTTGGGAAAAATTTGATCCCAAAAGTGAGCTTTCATACCTTTTATTTACGAATCCAAGTATTCGTATAGGAGATATTTGGGCTCTTATGCATGCTTTAAATATTATTTCAAAATAAGGTTGATTGATTTAATTTATAGGCCTTTTTCAAGGAATGCTTTAAGCTTTCCTTGATTCAAATTTAAACCAGTTCATAGGTTATGAAAAAACTCATTCAAGGTATTGCCGATTTTAGACAAGGTTTAACTGAAGAAAGTCGTCATCTTTTTGCTAATTTGGCTCTTGGTCAAACACCTGATGTCCTCTTTATTGCTTGTTCGGATAGTAGGGTTGTCCCAAATCTATTTGCTTCCACGAATCCTGGTGATTTGTTCGTTCTTAGAAATATTGGAAATTTAATTCCTCCTTATTCCGTAGATTCAGATAATAGTGCTTTGGCTGCCATTGAATTTTCTATTTTTTCACTTAATGTTCCCGATATTATTGTTTGTGGCCATTCTGAATGTGGCGCCATGCGTGCTTTAATTGAAGGGATACAAGGAAATTGCTGTTCTCATTTACAGTCTTGGCTTAAGCATGGAGAAAACTCTTTAAATTTAGTGAGAAATGGAATGACAATTAATCCTTCTTTATCTGAGCATAATCAAATTTCTCAAATTAACGTTCTTCAGCAAATAGAGCATATTAAAAGTTATCCTTTTATTAGAGAAAGATTAGATAAAAACGAATTAAGAATTCATGGGTGGTGGTTTAATATTGCACACGCGGATGTTTATTGTTATAAGGAAGATCTCAATCAATTTGTTCTCATCGATGAAAAAGAAGCTCAATTGATTTTAGCAAGGACATAAATAACTTAGATAGCTTGGCTCATTCATTCACTACATAATGCTCATTAGCCTGCATTTGAATCTCTTTCATTTCATCAATTTTTTCTTGTGAGAATACGGCCCCCTTACAGGTAATTCCTTCACAAAAATTTGCTGCTTGCTCCCATGCTTGTCGAGAAAGGAGATTTTCAGGCCAAAAAGGATATAAACGGCATTGAGACGGTCTGGCTGAATAAACACTACATTTTTTATCTCGAAAAAATACACACGAATAGCCTTCAGGAGATTTTTTTTCAATTAAAAAAGTTTGATTATTTCTTTTTTTGATATACAATTTTTTAAAATCTTTGACTGAAATTTCTAAAAAATGTGCCATCTCTTGGATTTCTTGCTCACTGATAAGCACAAAACCAGGTACCCCAGTGCAACATTTTCCGCACTCTGTGCAACTAAAGTGAAGTCCTTTTTTATACCAAGGTAATAAGGAGGAGTGCTTCATAAGAATTTAATTATTTTTAAATTTGTAGATTTAACTAGTTAAAAATAGATTTAACTATCATTTCTGTTTAACTTTACTAAATAATAATAAATATTTGCAAAAAAAACAATAATAGTATACAATATTCATAATTTAAAAAAAGAATATAAATGAAAATTGCTATTTTTTATCTATTTTTTATAAATAGACTCTGGTTCATTCAAATGCGTTCCCCACTCTACGCTGGGTGTTGTCCTAGTTCTCCTTGCCCTTCACAATAATTTTTTTTCTACAACAATATGTAAATGTTTTGTTAAAACGCTTTAATGCTAAAAGAAATAAACTTTATAAAACAAACTTATCGGTCAAAAATTATGCGAAAATCTGCAACTAAAAAACCAATCATTGGAATTTCAACTAGTTTATTAATGATTGATAATGGGTGTTTTAGAGGGCGAGAGCGTATAATTGTAGGGCAAGATTATATTCGATCCATTTTAATTGCTGGTGGAACTCCAATTGTATTACCAATTTTGTCAGATCAGGAACAAATTGAGCAACAAATGGAATTGATTGATGGTTTATTACTTTCAGGGGGTTGTGATGTACATCCTCATTTTTATAAAGAAGAACCTCATCCTTTATTACAAGATTTATGCCCAGAGAGAGATTTACACGAAATTCAATTAGTTCAGCTCGCTCATCAAAGCCGAAAACCTATATTAGGTATTTGCCGAGGAGCTCAGCTTTTAAATGTTGCTTTTGGCGGAACTCTTTATCAAGATGTTTCTTTACACTCAAATCAAGTTTATCAACACATTCAACAAGCTCAGGTACATGTAGCAGCTCATGAAATTAAGATTTTGGAACATTCAATTCTAAAAAAAACCATGGAAGTTAGCCATACCACTATCAATAGTTTTCATCATCAATCGGTAAAAAAGGTCGCTCCGGGTTTTCGAATTAATGCAGTAGCAGGAGACGGCATCATTGAAGGAATTGAAAAGGAAGACAGTTCTTTTATTATTGGTGTACAATGGCACCCAGAATTAATGGCCGATAAACAAGAAGAAACGCGAAAGCTCTTTGAGGGTTTAGTCAAAGCTAGTCAATAGGGAGAAAACGATGGCAACAAATAAAATGGGGCTCATGAGCGCAATTTTGCTTGGGATCAATATGATTTTAGGATCGGGAATCTTTCTTCTTCCTGGAAAAGTTTCTGAATTAACCGGTGCATCTAGTCTGTATGTTTATGTCTTTGTTTCTCTACTTATTTTGTCAATTGCTTGGTGCTTTGCGCAATGTGCAGCTCTATTCGATCGCAATGGAGGTGCTTATTTATATGCTAAAGAAGCTTTTGGTGACTTTATAGGATTTGAAATAGGCTTTATGCGATGGATTGCTGGAGCGATGGCTTGGGCTTCGCTTATTGTAGGTTTTGTTACAGCTTTGAGTTCTATTTGGCCAAATGCATTGACAGAGCCTTTAAGGGGATTTTTGATCTTAATTTTTTTAGCTCTTCTTATTTTATTTAATATGGGAGGAACTGAAAAACTTAAAAATATCAACAACGTCGTGACGATAGCAAAAGTATTACCTCTTCTATTTTTTGTTTTGATTGGTTTTTTTTATACTAAGGGGAACTTTCAAGCGATTGATGTGTCATTATCTCATTTAGATTCTATTTCTTTTGGAAATGCCGCTATAGTTATTTTTTATGCTTTTGGAGGGTTTGAAACTCTTGTTATTGCTGCAGGAGAAATAAAAAATCCTCACCGTAACTTACCAATAGCGGTGATGGCTGTTATTAGCTTTTGCTCGTTTCTATATTTTTTAATTCAAATAATTGCCATGGAGATATTAGGACCTCAGTTGGCTGAAAGTTCTATTCCTTTAGCTGATGCGACTGAGCAAATGATTGGGTCCGCTGGGAGATGGATTGTAACTTTAGGTATGATTATTTCGATTGGGGGTGTGAATCTTACAGCTTCTTTTATTACTCCAAGGAGTGGCGCGGCTTTAGCAGAAGATGGCTTGGTTCCCAGATGGATCGCCAAAAATAATAAAGCCGGTGTTCCCGTAGTAGCTATCCTTTTGACAGCAAGTTTGACTACCATTGCTGCTTTGTCTGGCAGTTTTACTCAGCTAGCTGTGATCAGCGTTGTCTCTCGATTTGTACAGTATGGAGCGACATGTTTAGCTGTTTTTGTCCTTTATTATCGCAATAGGACAACATTAAAAATGTTAAAAAAAATATCTCTGGTTATTATTCCTTCGTTATCTTTGATTGGTCTTATTTGGATGTTATTTCAAGCTTCTTCTTCTCAGTTATATTGGGGCCTAGGGGCGCTCCTACCTGGAATTCCCATTTATTTTTTTCAGAAGCGGAAAAATAATTTAACGTTAGCGACAGTTTCTGAAATGGGTGATTAAATATATAAATAGATATTTATCATTTTCAACTTTTTAATGGGTAGATTTAACTAAATTTAAATAAGTATAGACAATTTCCAGTTTAAATTATATTTAAAGAATGAAAAAAGCAATGATAATTATAAAACTTCTATATCAATCATTAGAAAGTGGATTATTTTCTTGAAACTAATTTAAACAATAAGTTAGATTTTATGACAGCTTTAATTTAAAGGAAAAAACGATGAGCATTAATTTTGAAATAATTAAAAACCAAGCTGTTGACTATTGTAAGCACTTTTCTAAACAAGCTGGCCAAGTAGTAGGAAGTACTAAAAATTATGGGATCAAATTTTTTAAAGGTTCGAATGAATTTTTTAAGAAAATTTTTAATATATTTCAAGAAAGCATAGAAAAAGGCTTGAGAATTGCAAGAAAATATGCCGAAAAAAATTTAAATCTTCTTAAGAAATACACCTTCAAAGGCTTGGACATAGCGAAAAGTCTATCGGCAAAAGGGTTAAATCTTGCTCGTAAAAGCCCTGCAATTATACAGGACAAAACTAGGAAAATTGTGGCTTTTAGCTCAGCAAAACTTCAAAATCCTCATTATGCCTATCCTGTAGTCATTATTACAAATGTGGTTTTACTTCAGATTGTTCTCAAAGCTATAGATTTACTATATGATAAATTACAGGAGACTCGCATTAGAGAAGAAAATCTTACTAAAGATCAAAAAGACAAAAAAGATATAGCCTTTTTAGTATTTACTGGTGCGTCATTAGTAGGTTTGCATACAACTTTTAGGTGCATTTTAAAGCCCAATATATCTACTTCAAGGTATGCTCTTTTGGGTATAGCAACTTTTTGTGCGCAAATTGGTTTTCATATTTTACGTGCAGAATTTAGACAGAGTTAATCATGAATTTTAATATTAGTTTTGATTTTCTCAATGGATTTTGTCAAAATTCTTTAAAAGATCGCACAAAACACCAAACTTTTTTTAAAGGTCATTTAATTTCTTTTGTAAGCCAAACTTCAAAATATACGCGAAATAATTACTTGCCTATTTTAGCAACTATTATTACAAGTATCGCTACAACAGAATTGGTGTTATTTGTTTCTCGATCGATTTCAAAATTTAGCCAATTTTATCCTGATCGATTGATGGAAACAGAAAAAAATATGGTAGCTTTCTTAACTTTTCCAATACTTGGTGGGATGATCATTGGATTGAATTATGCTGTTTTTCAAGCTTTAAGGCTACCTCTTTCACCTTTAGTTAGCACGGCTGTGAGTGCAGCGACAATTGGCATTTATTTGTTAATTAAAACAAAATTTTTGACTTTATATTAAGTAATAACCTTAAACTTTAACAATTGGAACTTTTATGTATCAGAAGATTGATTATGCAATGATCAAGAACGGTATTCTTTCTGGTGTCGCTTATGCCGCTCACGCAGCTCACCAAACAAAAGAAATCTTTGGAAATTTAGCTGGACATGCAGTTAGAGTTATTAAATCAGGAGTGAATTATGCTCAGAGAGAAGTGAACCGAGCTCAACCTTACTTGAAAAATCCTTATATAGCTGCAACTTCTGTCGCTACTGTAAGTATTATAAACCTTATAATAATTGATGCTATTGCAGGAATTGCTCAAAAGATTTTACCTTCGGAAACAAAGACCCAAAAATCTGTTAATGACCTTGTTGCTTGCTTAACTGGTGCTGTGACTTGGCTTGGTGGTATGTGGGCTTATAGATATTATGCACAAATTCCTTTGTCTCTACCTATCTATTTTGTGAGCACTATAGCTGGCTCACTGATTTTAGGTATGAGCAACTCGAAAAAGTTTTTTTAATTTATTTTGATGAGTGACAAGGATTTGTTTAACATTCCTTGTCATTCTTTATCGATAGGATTTAAAAAAACTGACTAGGCTTCTTTATTCTTATCCCTAGCGCGTTGTTTAAGGATCATTCGGTCTGGCACATAGGAATGTTTAGCCTGCCTTAAAAAAGGTAATCCGAGATCTTGTTCTAGATTGATCCACTCTATTTGTTTAGATAGTATTTGGGCTTGATATTGATAAAGATATTGATAAAGGCCATGAATGTTAGCATCCCCTTTAGCAAAATGAATCACAAAACAGGTTGGTGTGAGATATTCTCCAATAGTAAAACCAGCAGGTTTGCCATCTATATAAATGATAACTCCTTCTAAATTTAAACATTCTAGCAATTTAATAGCTTCTAGACACGAAAAATAGTCTGTCTGTTCCTGTTGAGTTTGTTTATCTTGCCAATCGATTAAAATTTTTAAAGCATCGCTTTTGTTTTTTTGTGTTAGTTGGGCCGTTTTAAGTTGATATCGATCGAATAGTTGCTTGACTAAATTTCTTTTTTTGCTTAGGTGCCTTCCTGAAAAAAAAGCTAGTTTTTCAACTTTAAATAAATAATCAGAGTCTGCATCTTCAAAGCTAAAATTCAATGGAAAGTCAAATAAAAGATTCCATTCTTCTGGAATGGGAAATAAGAAATAGCCTGTATTTAAGAAAAAAATAATTTCAGATGAAACTTTGGGATGAGGGATTGAAGTCAGCATTATAAAAGGGAGTTTTCCTCGATCAATTCCTTTTATGTAAATATCTTCTCCAAAAATAACTTCGTATTCATGTTGTTTTCTAAACAAATAAAGATTTGCGAAAGAATATTCAGAAATTACTAATCTCATCTGCCGAAATTTTTGCGTTAAAAGAGTTTGATGAGATAAATTAAGAGGCTCTTTACGCATGGATTAATTTTGGTTAATTTGTTCGACTCGTTTAATACCGATCTTATCCACAACAACACGAAAAGTTTCTATCTCACTTTTATAAGTGAAATCAGGTTGTTGATAGGTATTTCGAATAATAATATTGAGATGATAAACTTTAGGTAATAACCGCTCTTGAATTTCTTCAGTAGAAAGGTTAAGAGTCAAGTTTGGCTGCAACGCATTACTAGCTTTTTGCACAAATCGTTGAATATTGAGTCTAAAGATGGTTGTTAACTCTTTTCTTCTTCTTTGTAAATGGCTGGGTTGATAATAGAGAGAGACTTCTCTTTTGTAATGAAGAATAGATTCATGTCGATTTAAAGCTTGAAGTTCTTCGTGAAAATGATGATTCCGAATTTCCAAAAAATCGGGAGGTAATTGAGATGGTTCAATAAAAGCAAAATTTTCTGTTAAATGGCCGATTTTTTTTTCATTTTGTGTTTTAATTTCTGTCGAATAATCAGGAAACCACCGAGAAGCCTTTTTATAATAAATTTTTTTTAGTCCTTCTTTGATACGATCTTTTAAAATATAAAAAAATACGGCAAACATAATAAAAGGGAAAGAATTGATGACAAAAACGGAAATTTTCCAAGCAAATAAAATCATATAGACAAACATAGCAATTCCTGCAGCTACACCACCTAAAATGTTTCCATGCTTTTCTTCAAGAGAAGCTCGATAACTTTTTAGCATGAGTGATTCAAGCATAAATCGATTGAGCAATCCTTGCCGATATAAAATGGATTCATTATTTTGCTCATCATTTGACTTCGATTCTAATTTGCATTCTCTTCTATACTCTTTTTCTTTTGCTATATGTCTAGCCAATTCTTTTTTTATATGAATGTCAATTTTATCATTTTGAGTAAATTGTTTAAGAAGAATAAGAAAATATTCATCAATTGTGTGACTGATAAATTCATCTACATACTTACAAGCATAATTAATTTGAGAAGAGGAATTGTGTAAGAGTTTCTTTTGTATTTCACGATAGTGAAATGTGACTTGTTGAACTTGTTTAGTAAGCTCTTCGATGATGGAAGAATAAAGAATCATCGTTTGATTTTCCATTTTTTCTAAGCTTTGTGAAATGTGAAAAATTCGATCCCTCAAAGCTGTTTTGAAAATATTTGCAAATAGTTGCAATTCATCGATAATACTTTTTTGATTTGTTAAATTAGCTTCGATAATTAGTTGTAAGCGATTAAGAGGTGAGGAAGAATATGAAAGATCGATTAATTCAGATAAACTCATCCGAGGCGTTTTATAACGAATCAAATTTGTTTGATCAGAGAAAAATTGAGCCTTAGTGAGGGTCTCTGAATTAATTTGTAAAGGACTGGGAATAAAAAAATAAAATTCTTGTTTATAAATATTTTTGACCAGCGTCTGATTAATCATAAATTCTGATTTTAGCTCAAACTGCCACTGATCTCGAACGTGAATTCCACTTTCTCTTAACTCGCTCCAAAAATAATTGATCATTTTTCATTGCTTTTCGAATATTTAATTAAAAAAAGGAAGATGAGTCATTATTTCATCGGGAGCCATATGCGTCATATCTTTATTAAGTTCTCCGCAAACCAATTTTGCCGTTGATGTATGCAGAAATTGCCGCAATAACCCCAATAAAGAAGGAGAAGCAGAAATGTACAGTTTTTTAAATTTCCCATCATTACATGCAGTTTCTAGATAACTTGCTAGTTGTTTAGCAAAAATATTAAATTCATTTTGTTTTGGCGTTGTATGAGGCTCCATGCTATGCCGAGTCTGATCAAAACTTTCAAAATCGCGGCCAGGTTTATCTGAAACAAGATCACGATTATGCAACCGGCTTTCAGGGTGTTCAAAAGTCTCTACAATAGCTAATGAACGAATTGTTTCAATTTCATAAATTTTAGCTGAGCTACTATTGGCGATTAACAGCCAGGAAGTTGGTTTTTTCATTTCATTCCCTCGTTTTATTAATAACAAGAACTGTGGTTTTCACAAAGTTTTAGTGATTTTATTTTTAGTGTATTCTCATAAAATTTATTTAAACATCAAACTCGGAAAAAAAGGTATTTATTTTTTTATTGTTTTTAACTCTTTTTTTGCTTGAGATGATCTTTGACTCTTTGCACATTATCTCCTTGCAATTCAATTTGATTAGATTTAACAGCACCACCACACCCAAATTTTTGTTTAAGCGTTGAACATAAAAATTTTAACTCTTCAGTTTGTAATGGAAGATTTAAAATAATAGTCACAATAGAAGATCCTCTTTTTTCTTTGATAACTTTTATAGGAAGTTTAGATTTAATGGCTGGCATTGGCTCAGGGATCCATTCGCCACCAATTGTAAAAGGCATGTTTTTCCTCTGGCAAAATCGTAAAAATTCAATAGAAATCAAAAATTGATTCATTTTAACAATGAATATGTGAAAATTAATACCAATTTTCTCCGTTTATTTGAAGGAAACAATGTTAGACGACAAAACACAATTTTTCATGAAGCCTATTGGTTATTTTCGAGCTGAGCAAATAAAAAAATATCAAGTTCCTAGACAAGCGCCTCTTTCTGACAACGAAGGGTTTATTGAATTACTTCCCCAGGTTCAATTTGAACAGGCCCTTACAGGTTTGGAAGGATTTGAAAGAATATGGATATTATTTCGATTTCATTTGCATACCCATTGGAAACCAAAAGTACTCCCTCCAAGAGGAGAGAAAAAACAAGGTGTTTTTGCAACGCGTTCTCCTCATCGCCCTAATTTAATAGGACTTTCTTGCGTCAAATTGAAAAAGATTTGCGGATTAAAACTTTATATTGTCAACCATGATTTGCTAGAAGGAACTCCTATTCTAGATATCAAGCCTTATCTTAACTATGCCGATTCTTTTCAATGCCAAAAACAGGGGTGGTTGGATGACCTTACTGCTGCTGACGAGGTATTTTCTATCCAATGGTCATCACAAGTTCTCGAACAGCTCCAATATCTAGAAAAAGAGTGGGATTGCTTTCTGCAAGCGAAGATCACATTGCGTTTACAAGTAAATCCTTTTCCTTCTTCCAATAATCGTATTAAACTTATTAAAGGTAACAATTATCAACTCGCTTATCAAACATGGCGGGTCAATTATTCAATTGATAATTCCATACTTCTTGTTTTTTCTCTTATCACAGGATATGACAAAGAAACATTAAGAGGGAATAGGCCTTCTCGATGGGAAGATGTTCCTATGCATCAAGCTTTTATACAAAGATTTGGGGGAATGAATAGCTGTGATAGCGAGGTTGCAACTTAACAAAGATAGCCCATCCTTTGCGATTGCTTTATTAAAACAAGATTTCCCTCTTTTAATTTCATTTGAATTCATCAATCCCTTTAACTTCCTTAATTTTTAAATAAAAGTAGAAAAATAGGGGAATCTATTTTATAAATAGGGTAAAAACTAGCTATTATTACCCCATTTATACATATATGCATTCATTATCCCTTAGTTATTTAAATTCGCTTCGCTTTTCAGAAGAACATCTGTCAACTTTGCGTTTACTTGGTGAATATCGAGGAAAGCAGGCTTTGTATTTCAAGCAATCCCCTGAGATTTTAAAAAATTTACAGCAAGTTGCCGCTATTGAGTCGAGTGAATCATCTAATCGATTAGAAGGAATTACAGCTCCGCATAATCGAATTGCTGATTTAGTGACTAAAAATAGCGCTCCCATTGATCGATCAGAACAAGAAATTGCCGGTTATCGTGACGCTTTGAATTTGATTCATCAATCTGGCCAATACATGCGTTTAACAAATAATGTAATTTTACAGTTACATAGTTGGCTTTATCGCTATCAATCCCAGAGTGGGGGACAGTGGAAAAAATTAGACAATCAAATTACAGAAATCCATTCAGATGGGACAAGACGTATACGCTTTAATCCAACATCTGCTTTTGAAACTCCATGTGCAATGCATGCATTAATTGAAGGATATGAAACAAACATTCAATCTATTCAAAAAGAGCCGTTGATTATTTTGCCTGTGACAATTTTAGATTTTTTATGCATCCATCCTTTTAGTGATGGAAATGGAAGAACAGCTCGATTACTCACTTTATTACTTTTATATCATTTTGATTATCAAGTAGGTCGTTATATTAGTTTAGAACGCATTTTTGAAGAGTCTAAAGAAAGTTATTATGCAACACTAGAAAAAAGTTCCAAAGGTTGGCATGAAGGAAAGCATGATGTGATGCCTTGGATGACATATTTTTGGGGAGTGCTTTTAAGAGCCTATAACGAATTTGAAGCTCGTGTAGGAACACTAAAAATTGGCCAAGGCAGCAAAAATGCTTATATTCGTCAAACTGCTGAAAGAATGATAGGTCCCTTTGCCATTTCGGATATTGAAAAGGCTTGTCCTGCTGTCAGTCGAGATACAATTCGCCTGGTTTTAAGACAACTAAGAGACGAAGGAATCATTATCCCTCAAGGTAAGGGACGGGGAGCAAAATGGAAACTTGCCAACTCTTCCTAATAAATAGAAGAACGAAGATCAACTAAAAAACATGGCACAATTACGAGTATACGAAATGATTTGTCCCTAAGCTTTTCTAAGTAAGTTCAATAACTGGAGCAACTCCAATCAAGGTTGCTTGTTGAAAACCTAATTAACATCTTTTGTGATTAAAGTAATTCCTACACAAACAACCAACAGGTTATCGGGCTTTACAAATGGATTGACAAGGATGAGGCAAGAAAGCAAAAGTTTTTTCCGCAAATGCCAGAATTGTTCCCTATGTTTTCATTTTTTATATATTAATGATTTTCCTGTATAAAATGTTTTTTAAGATGAAAAATCGTTTGATAAAATGAGATCGTTCGTTAAACATCAACCAAATAAATAATCAGGTATCCTTAGCCTATAAATACCTAAATAGTTTCAAAACATCAGCAATTATTTACCCAATGTTTGATTTTTTGTCTTAAAATTTATTATTAGTGATGAATAAATCTTTGTTCAATTATTTTATATTTTTGTGTAGTATTATTATGTGATTCATTGAATAGAATAAAAATATAGAAATAGGCCTTAATCTCTTTTAAACCAGAAAAGGTAGAAATGAATAATTTTTTTCTTAACACTTTCAGAAGTTGCGCCATTTTTGTTTTATTCTATGCTTCATTGAGCTTTGCCTCTACAGAGGATATAAAGAAAGGATCGATGATTGAAGATCTTAAAATGATTAAGCATGTCTTCGATGTAGGTTATGCTCCTTTGGAATGGAAAAAAAATTATACAGGATTGGATTTAGACGAGGAATTGAATAAATCAATTGATCTTATTTTATCGAATCCGACCCTGACCCATAAAGATTTTCAAAGAATTGTTAAAAATTTCTTGGCTTCAACCAAAGACTATCATGTTGATGTTATTTTTTTTTCCACAGAAACTGCCACCCTTCCTTTTGATGTTAAAGGAGTCAATAATCGTTATTTTATTACATGGATCGATGAATTAAAATTACCTCCTTCTACTTATACGATTAAAGTAGGAGATGAAATCATAGAATTTGATGGTCGCCCTTTAGGCGATGTGATCGAAGAGTTAAAACAACAGGGAAGTAAAAATTCTAATCCTCTAACAGATCAAGCATTGGCAGAAATTAAATTGACTAATCGATTAGGATGGCTTGGAGACATCATTCCTCAAGGACCTGTAACTATTAAAGTTCACTCTCGTTCAAAAGAAGTTCCTTTGAGCTACCAACTCATTTGGGATTATCGTCCCGAATTGATTTTTTCACCCTCTTTTTTCCTACAAACTGTGGAAAGTTTTTTTCCTAACAAAAAAATCAGTGTTAGAAGTCCTTGCATGACGATGATGAATTTGACGCATCGTAAAATGATGTCTGAAACAAAGCGGGATGGAACATTATGTGCTCGAAAAAGTTTTATTCCTACTTTAGGGCCCCGTGTTTGGATGTTTGATAAAATTGACAAAGAAAAAGAAATTTCCTGGTATGCCTATATTTATAAAATATCTGAAGAAGAAAAAATCGGATATATCCGCATTCCTCATTATATTGGTTATAAAGAAGAGAGTAAGGAGTTTGGAGAATTACTAAACTATCTAGAGCAAAAAACAGATGCTTTAGTGATCGATCAAGTGCATAATGGTGGTGGTTATGCTTCTTTCCAATATGAATTAGCTTCTATGCTTGCTTTAAATCCGCTTAAAACACCTAAACACCAAATGAAAATTACACAAAAAGATGTTTTGACTGCTTATCAAATTTTAGATGTAATTGAAAAAATTCAACAAGGAATAGATGATGAGGTAGAAGAAGGTCCTATTGATTATCAACATTTATTATTTCTCAAAGCTTTCTATGAATTTACAATCCAAGAATGGGACGGGCAGCGAACTTTAACCGATCCAACGCATCTAGAAGGGTGTGACTGGATTAATCCTCATTCTGATTATCGTTATACAAAGCCTATTTTAATGTTGATCAATGAACTCGACTTTTCAGGTGGCGACTTCATGCCAGCTATCATGCAAGATAATCAAAGAGCTGTTCTTTTTGGAACGCGTACATCTGGCGCAGGTGGATTTGTTTTACAGGCCAGTTTTCCAAATAATAATGGAATTGCTGCATTTTCCTATACTGGTTCTATTGCAGAAAGACCCGAAACTTTATTAAAAATAGAAAATTTGGGTGTCACTCCAGATATTGTTTATTCATTAACTGTTGATGATTTGCAAAATGGTTATCAAGGTTATAAAGCCGCAGTCAATGAAGCTATACAAGCATTGATTAAGAAAAAATAAACTTTTATAAGATTCAAATCTCCAAATTTTGAAAAGGTATTCAAAATTTGGAGCCCTAGAATTAATTTGATTAGAACGGCTTTTTGAAACTAGCAAAAAATCATTTCTTTCACTTCAATCTTTAATTTGCTAATTAAAACTCTCTGGCTTAAAAAACAAAGCTCCATTTGCAAGTAAAGTAGGATTCGATATGGAATTATTTCTATTTACAGATTTATTAATTCTGTTTGCTATATCGATTATTATCCTTCTAGTGGGTTATCGATTTAACATTCCTCCTGTTGTTTGTTTTCTTTTAACAGGTATGTTAGCAGGCCCGCACGGATTAGCCTTCGTGCAAGAAAGTAAAGATGTAGAAATGTTAGCTCAATTGGGAATCGTTCTCCTTTTGTTTGGAATTGGAATGGAGTTTTCCATTAAAAAACTTTTTCAGATTAGACGGCTCTTTTTTTTAGGAGGTTCTCTACAAGTTGGCTTAACCATTCTATTTACTTATATTTTAACCCATCTCATGCAATTGCCATGGAAAGAATCTATCTTTATCGGCTGTTTAATTTCTATGAGCAGCACAGCAATTGTTGTTAGACTTTTAGATCAAAAAGGGGAGAGCTTAAGTCCTCAGGGTAAACTTTCCATCTCGATTCTGATTTTTCAAGATTTGATTGCAATTCCAATGATTTTGTTTATTCCTATGCTTTCTGGAAATATGGAAGAAAAACAATT
The DNA here is from genome assembly GCF_000648255.1 of Candidatus Protochlamydia sp. R18. Lineage (NCBI taxonomy): Bacteria > Pseudomonadati > Chlamydiota > Chlamydiia > Parachlamydiales > Parachlamydiaceae > Candidatus Protochlamydia > Candidatus Protochlamydia sp. R18. Next base: position 30,337 of record NZ_BASL01000510.1, read on the forward strand.
TCAAATAAAGTGGACAGTTTTTAAACCTTTTATGGTAGGAATGTCAATTTTAGTCGCTGTCTTTTTTAGTGCGCAACGGATCGTCCCTCGTTTATTACTACAAGTGGCGAGGACGCGAAATAAAGATCTCTTTTTATTAAGTGTATTAACTCTTTGCTTTGGTGTTGCATGGCTGACGTCAAGCTTAGGGCTTTCCTTAACGATCGGTGCATTTTTAGCTGGTTTAATTATTTCTGAATCAGAGTATAGCCATGAAGCTGTGGGTCATATCTTCCCTTTGCAAACGCTTTTCATTAGCTTCTTTTTTGTTTCCATAGGCATGTTGTTAAATACCGATTTTTTCATCCATCATTTATTTACTATTCTAGCTTTATCTACCCTCGTCATTTTTTTAAAAATTTTCGTGACAGGACTAACAACATTGATGATTGGATTACCCATGCGAACAGCTATTTTAACAGGTTTAATGCTAGGTCAGGTTGGAGAATTTTCTTTTGTCTTAGCAAACGCTGGAATGCCTTTTAGACTCCTAACAGATTATGAATACCAACTTTTTTTATCAATTTCACTTGTTTCTCTTGCTATTAGCCCAATTTTGATTTCTTTTTCTCCAAAAATTGTTAGTTTCATCTGTTCTTTACCTTTACCACAAAAATTGCTTTCAGGGCTAAGAGAACAACGAAAAAATGATGATAGGTCACTCAGTAATCACGTGATTATTGTTGGGTTTGGGATCAGTGGGAAAAATCTAGCGCGTTCAAGCAAATTAGCAAATATTCCTTATACAATATTAGAAATGAACCCAGATATTGTCAGGGAACAACGGACACTTAATGAATCAATTTATTTTGGTGATGCGACACATTTAACTGTCTTAAAGCACTCCCACATTCATAAAGCCAAAGCAATTGCTGTTTTAGTTAATGATCCTATTGCAGCAAGACGAATTGTTAAAATTGCACGAGAATCTAATCCAACCATTTACATTGTTGTAAGAACACGTTACATGCGAGAAATGCTGTTAATGCATAAATTAGGTGCTGATGAAGTAATTCCTGATGAATTGGGAACTTCTGTAGAAATTTTTTCTCGTGTATTAAAACAATATTACATCCCAGACGAAGAAATCCATCAACTTGTCACAGAGGTTCGAGCAGATGGATACAAAATGTTGCGCGATCAACAAGCCCCTTTAACGAATTTATCAGAAGTTAAGCTAAATTTATCAAACGTTGAAATGGGAACTTTCCGTTTACACGAAAATTCTCCCCTGGTTGGGATGCTTTTATCTGAATCAAATTTACGTAAAAAACACGGAATGACGGTTTTATTAATTAGGCGCGAAAAAACTGTTATTTCTAATCCCTCTCCGGATACTCAATTACTCGCTAATGATGTTTTAGTTGTCGTGGGTGAAAAGACGCCTTTAAAGCAAGCACTAGAATTATTTGGAAAATTAGAAAAACAATCGATTATTAATTAAAGGTTTTCATGGCAAAATTTCCCAAACCAATTTTTCTTCCAGCGGATGTTTATCTCAAAAGAGCTCAACGCAGTCAACTTATTCTTCGATCTGCTAAATTGGGAATAAAAATACGACTAGCTATTATTGTTTTTGAGCTTTTTGGTGTAGCGTTGATCAATAGCTCTACTCTTTTCTTAGATGCTATTTCCGGTTTAATGGATGTTCTATCGACTATTTTTTTGATTATATGCATAAAATTAGCTCGGAAACCACCTGATGAAGATCATCCTTTTGGACATGGTCGCTATGAACCTTTGGGTGGTCTTTTAATTGGCTTAATTTTAGTTTTTATTGGAGCCATTATGTTGTTCCAACAAGTCAATGGATTTATTCAGGAAGCTCCTCAACCTTTTTTACATCCCTGGGCTTGGATTTTTCCTGCTACAGCTATGATTCTTTTAGAAATTTGCTATCAGTTAATTTTTAGAACGGCAAAAAACGAAAATAGTCCAGCTCTTGCTGCAGACGCGGTCCATTATCGAATAGATGGGTTAACAAGCCTATTGGCAACTTTAACATTAATTGCAGCTGCCTTGGTTCCTGAATGGAGCGGAATCGTTGACCATATAGGAGCTATTTTGATTGCTTTATTTATGATAGGTCTTGGGGTTTTTGCTGCACGCGAAAACTTTAATCAACTAACAGATAAAGTCCCTAATCAAGAGTTTTTTAAAACCGTCGAAAAAGCTGCACATGAAGTAGAAGGAGTGCAAGCGACAGAAAAAATTCGCATTCAACTTTATGGTCCTGACGCACATGTGGATATCGATGTTGAAGTGGAACCAAAACTTACAGTTGATTTCGCACATCAAATTAGTCAACAAGTACGCGCAGCTATTCAAAAAGCTTGGCCAGCAGTTCGAGATGTGACTGTTCATATCGAACCTTACTATCCAGGGGATCATTAGATTGTGCCGGAGTTGAAAAATAATAAAAGAACTAGGCATGATGAAATAGACGAATTAGGTAATTTGATGAAATTTTGGCAAATCTTGGATAAGTTCTTGGATCGTTTTTTCGTTGTTTTAGGGGCATTTTTAGGAAGTCAAATCCCTGAATTTTTGCAACAATACGTGCAGCGGTTAGCGGGTCATGTTGATGAGTTGAAATATATCATTGATCAATTAAGCCAATTAGCTTTTGCCTCTAATAAATCTTTAGAACAATATATCCAAAAATTTGTTCATAGTAGTGATTTAGATTTCGTCAAACAAGGGGAGTTCATGCAGGCATTAGTCACTCGTTGGCAAAACCTCAATGATAGTCTAAGAAGTTTGGTTCAAAGCTCTTATTTTGAACGCCCATTTGTTTTTCTAAAAGAAATGAATTACCCTATTGCTCAAGAAACCTTTTATTCTTATCAAGCAGGTATTAATTTGACATTAGAAGGCTTGGGCTATACGGCAATCGGGATTATAGTAGGGATTTTATTGTATCAATTGATATCAAAAATTTTTAAATTTGGATCACAACGTGTTGCTTCCTTTTTTAGACCGCGCGATTAGCACCGCTCTATTTTATGGGGGATGGTGTTGGTGTTTAAATGATGCCGCACATAACCACACACATTATTATGGATTTTGGTTTGTTTTATTTATCATTATTTATCAAATTTATCGATCGAATTCTCGAAAAGCAGATTTTTTGTTGGTTTGTTTTATCTGTCTCTTAGGGCCTTTGTCAGATGCCTTATATGTTCAATTTGGTTTAATCAATTATCATCATTCTTTTCATTCAATCATTTGGCTTCCTCCCGTGTGGATTTTCTTACTTTGGGCTCTGGTAGCTGTTAACCTTCCTCTTTTTTCTTGGCTTAATCAAAGATGGGTATTGGCAGCAGTTTTAGGTGCTTTTGGTGGCCCTCTTAGTTATTTTTCGGCTATCCGCCTCGGAAGTATCAGCTTACTTAAGCCGCTACCTTTAACTTTGATGATTCTTGGAGGTGTATGGCTTATTCTTTTTCCTTGTTTACTATGGCTGAGTGATAAATTTAAACAGTGGTTTGCAGCAAGACATTCCGAACGCCCCTAGACGTGAACGAATGGAATCGATTAATCCAAGTTCTAAGAGTAAAATAAAGAAATTTTTTAATTGTTTTTTAGAAATTGGCTTTATTTGATAAAAAATCAGTGACTTGTAAGAATGTTTGAAAAACAGAACAAAAAATCTACATAAATAATCCTTCTAAAATATAGAGTCGATACTGTGTTAAGTATCGACTCCAAAAAAAGAAATTTCCTAATAATTAGGATTTCTAACATGCCCTTTTGGCCCACCTTGATCAATAAGTTGCTGCCAATAATTTTGCATATCATTTGAAAAGTATTTTTTAAGCTTTTGAAAAGGAACTGGCCATCTATGATGATGTTCAGTATCAATAAAAGCTAGCTTTCCATTTTTGCAAAAAGGGACATTAAAAGCATAAACAGAATCATACAGCCCTAAATCGTCAAAAACTTGATAAATTTGGTCTAATAATTTGCGAGTCATACGATGTTTATAGGCCTTTTCATTTTTGTCATGACTCAAAATACGCATATTTTCTGCGACTAAAATAAAATTTTTTCGCATGTATCTAGATGAATTAGGAGGAGAGGGATATTCTGGTAAAGGATAAATCCACTTCTTAGGAACACTGAAAGTGGCTTGTAAGTTATTATTAGTAATCCAGTTTCTTATCACTTTTGCCCCTTCAATGCGATGAACAAATTTATGCCACTCTGCCCGTACAACAAGATCGCTATCTGGAAATGCCTTGATAAAGTGGTGAGGTAAATCAGGGTGGGGAGATGCCATGATGCGGCTAGCACGTCCTTGTTGATAGCGTTTAAAACCAGCCTTTTTAAAAGTTTCTGGTGTTAAAATCACGCGAGTTGCCGAAAACATACGATCTAATTTAGGCTTAACTGGATGATTTTCTGGCAATAAATAGGGTCGCACGTGTTCCCAAATTTGATCTGGTACATAAGAAGATTTTTGATAAGCTTTGATTTCTATTAAAGGTAAAACTGGTGTTCGATGATAAATTTTATAGAGTTTAATTAGGCTATTGTCAAAAGTATCGTAAGAGTTAGAAATTTGGGGTAAAAAACTTTGAAAATATGGATAAGAAAGGGGTAATAACATTCTTTTAATAATTTGTTTACCATCTTCTTGTTCAACAACTTGCAAAACGTTACGTGGTTGAATAAGTTCCTCATCATAAACATGAATAAGGGAAGAAGGGACTGAATATTGTCCATTTTTCCGTGCAATAATACGATAGTATGCTAAAGATCCATCTACCAAAATTTTAGTTTCTTTAATAATTGCAACTAAGTTGTTATTAATTTCTATATCTGTGATTTTCCCGTCTTCCATTGCATTAATTTGCAAATTTGTATAAAGAGTAGGGATAAAATCTAGAGAGTTTGATCCGAAAACCAAATATTCAATAGCCGGATCATCAATAGATTCTCTCTCCCAACTTAGCTCAAAAAGCTGACCCTTTTTTTCAAATTCTACTAATGCAACTGGATCTGGTTTTTCAATGGTAAAGGCAAAAATTCTGGACCAAGCACCCCATTTACCATCAGAGAAGCCTTTAATTCGGAAATAATAAATGCTTCCCGCATTAAAAAATGTTTCAGTTGTCGGAGATAAAATGACTTCCGTTTTAAAAGGCTCAATTTGTTCAAAATTGGAGGGAATAAAATTAAAAGTAGGGTTAGGGGAAATTTGCCACCAAATTTTTTCTGCAGGCAATTCACCTAGATCCATCAAGTAAAAACAAGGAGAAGTAAAATCAAACACTTGAGATTGTATATCCTCAGGTACAGGGTCTTTTAAATCATCTTCATCAATATTAAATTGATTAAATCCGCTCTCTGGATCAAATATTTGTCCATATAAGCCACTTTCTTGCTCGACCAAAAAAGGTTCAGTAATCGAGAATTGAGCCAGTTTTATAATACTTTTTTCAAAGTCAACATCAGTATCATAAAGTGAATCTTTACTTCTTAAAGCTAAAAATGGATCGTCCATTAAATCTTCGGAAGAGGCTAGTGTTTGATTGTCTAAAGTTAGATAAACTTGTTTTTTTTCTAAATCAATGAAGATCCATTCATCGTCATAGCCAAAATCAAAGGCAAAAGCATTCTGTTTACTACTTAATCGTGTGCGAATGCCAAGTTGATGACAAAGTTTAATAAATTGATAAGCAAATTGTTCTTGTGAACAAATTTTCACAGAATTTAATAAGTCAAGAGGAGTGCTAGATAACTCTTTAGATTGATCGGTAATCTTTATAGAGGAATCCCAGATTTTAAAAAGTGCTAAAGCTGGATATTGTTCTTGAGAAATTTGACTCGCTAAATAATCCAACGTCATTTTTTTTTCTAGTTGAGGGAGAGCAATCACAACAAGCGGAAAGCTAACTATACCTAATAGAAAAATCAACGATTTATGCAAAAGTTTCACAGTAAAAACTCACTTTAAAATGTTTCGCTAAAGGCCCTCGTGCGGATTCAATCGCACATTTAAACTTTTTTGGCTGATTATCACCCCATAAAAATTAGGGGAATTGATTTAAGTAAGACTATCTTTACAAAATAAAGTGAATTTCGCAAATCTATTTTGTAAAAACTTGAACTAGCCAGCTAATCATAATAAAAGAAATCAAAACTAAAAGAGAGCTTAAAAAAGCAGCCGATAAGCTATTCCAAAAAGTATGAGATTCATTATAAAATAAGGTTGCACCTAAAACAAAAATCAAGAGGGAGGCGATGTAGCCAAATCGACGGATGGTTAAACTCGCAGACATACTTATATTCCTTTATCCGTAAATTGAATTTCAATTTTTCTTAAGCTTTGTTATTTAAATTGCAAAAAAAAGAATTTAAAAAAAAGCAATTATACTGCTCATTAAAAAAATGATGAATCTTTCTTGCCATTTTCTACAAAAAAGATTTAATAATTCAATCAACATGGGTTTAAACAAAAATATTGTCAAAACTTTTGATACTTAAAAATTTTATGGGTAAAAAAGTTATCAACTATTTTACTTACCTACATTAACCATACATTGCATATTAACATGATTAAATCTATCTCTTTCATCTTAGCAATTCTTTTAGGAATTGGCCTTTTCTGGGCTATTAAGCATAAAGCTCGTGAGATTGAATGTTATGATCGCTGCTCATTTAAACATGGACTTGCTTTGACTCAAGCTCATACAATTTATAGTGTAGATTTGCAAGATCCCGAACAAGCCCCTTTAGATATTCGAGATAGTGTCATGAGAGGATATCGACTCATCATGAATACACCACACTATGCACCTGAGTATGTGAAAAATCAACTTTCTTGTACAAACTGTCATTTTTTGGGGGGAGACACTTTAGGAGGAAAAAATGGCGGAATTGCATTGATCGGAGTCACAACCAGCTATCCTCGTTTTTCTAAACGGGACAATAGAGAAATCAGCATCGAAGAGCGTATTGACAACTGTTTTCAAAGAAGTATGAACGGAGTTTCTCTTCCTAAAAATTCTCAACATATGAAAGATATAGTCACTTATTTACAATGGATTTCGAAAGAAGTTGAACATATTAAAGATATTCCCTGGCTAGGTCTAAAATTCTTAAAAAGTGAATATAAAGGAAATTCTCAGAAAGGGGAAAAATTATATATTTCTTATTGTGCATCTTGTCATAAAGAAAATGGAGAGGGGGGAGCTACATTAACGGCATTAGAAGGAAAAAGCATTCCACCTTTATGGGGTCCTCATTCATTTAATGATGGAGCTGGAATGACGCGATTAGATATGCTTTCTTCATTTATTTATTGGAACATGCCTTATCAAGATGCTTCTTTACCAGAAGACGAAGCAATTGACATTGCTGCGTATATTATTAAGCAAAAGAGACCTCAATTTCAAAGATCTTAACTCAGTGGATACGTATGTTTAAAAAACGAGCTAAAGCCTACCAAAAGCTTATCACCTTTGCAACGAATTTAAAATCTCCGATTCTAATGCTTTGTCGGCTATATTGGGGAACGTTATTTTTGTTAGCAGGATGGGGAAAATTAACTCATATGGATCCCTTTGTCAGTTTATTAACCCAATTTGATTTCCCAGCTCCTTATTTTTTTGCTTATTTGGCTGCTTGTACGGAATTTTTTGGAGGGATTTGCTTAATCTTAGGATTGGCTTCTCGAGTTGCTGCAATTCCTTTAATCATCACTATGTTAATAGCTTATGCAACTGCACATCAGGAATCGTTAAAAACTATCTTTAGAAATCCAACTGAATTTGTAGCTGAAAGTCCTTTCAACTTTCTTCTCATCTCTTTATTTGTTTTTGCTTTTGGCCCAGGTCGCTTTTCAATTGATTATTTAATTGAAAAATACCTTCTTGAAAATAAGTAATTGTCAAACGCACCTTTATTAAATAGCACTTAATAATTAAGTAGATGAATTTGGAAGTAATAAGGTTTTCGAATTTTTCAAAAATTTCGCTTGCATAAGGTTTTATTGAAAATGCGGGAATCCTTATTTGCCTAATTTTTTTAAAAAAATTGAACTTCAAAAATAGTCATGCTAATTTTGAAGTTGTTTCTGATTGATAAAAATTTCTTTCTTTTAAATCGATAGATTATGGGAATAGCGTATAGAATCTTGTTAGCTTACTTGGCTTTTCAAAATCACAAGCTTCAAGCAATTGTTTTACTTTAGCGGTATGAATTATATCCAAAAATTTTTCAATATTAATAGCAGAAATCCCAAGTAGACTAAAATTATTTTTTATTAATAAATACCAAACCTAAATTTTTTACTTAGTTATAATTTAAAAAATAAAAAACAAGGAGCGAGAAAAGAAGGGAATAAAAGTTAAATTTTATGCGCTAATCAATTAAACAATTGATTAAGGCAAATCTAAATTTTCTGCATTAAATAGCTTTATGTTATTTTCCAATATTCCATATTACAAAGAACCATCATGAAAATATTTCATCATTCCAAGCGCATTTTTATTTTGTTAAAAGACTGTATTTATCCTCTTTTCAATTACTTAAGACAAGGATATCGATCAAATTTGCTCAAAGTTCATTGGGCAAGTTTTGCAAGACACAGCTTCCGTCATCTTCAATCATTAGGAGCAGCTTTAAATAAAGAGTGTCGTGATTTAGGAGATTTACAGGGCCCTCGAATAAAAAAGCTTCGCCAATTGACTATTGGTCTGCATACTTTAATGTCTTCCTCTGAGCCTTCATTTTCTTATTCAATTTTAATTCCTGTTTCAGGTTCGCTAAGAAGAAATTGTTTTTGCAAAGCTCTTTTTTCTGCTTTACAACAAACAGCGCCTAACTTCGAAATTTTGGTTGGTTATAACAAGGAGCAACAAACTAAAGAAATTGAGACGCTAATTAAAGAATATCAAGATGGATATCCTCAATTAATTAAAACATTTTCATTTTCTGATCATTCTCTAACGCAGATTTTAAACTCTCTAGCGCAATTTGCTGAAGGGGATTTTCTTTTTATTTTAGATCCTGAAGATTGGATTCGACCAGATTTTTTCTTCCGGTGCGAACAATTTTTAAGACTCATAAAAGAAAAGGAGAATGGGTGTATTTATACAGATGAATATGAAATCACCGAAAACGATGATCCCATTCCAGGGAGGCTCTTTTCTAAACCAAACGAATTAGTTTTCCCTTATCTTTTTCATCAAGCTTTAGGGAGAAGTGTCTTAATTCCACGTCAATTATGGAATAGAGCTGGAGGAATGGAAGAAATTAATAAAGAGGAATTATATTGGGATTTGGCTTTAAGATTAGATTTAGCTGGGGCAAAATTCTACCACCTACCTTTTTATTTATATGCGAAACGTTGTTTAAATCCCCACTTTCAACCAAAAGAAGCATCTCTTTTATTTGTCAAACAATTAGAAAAATATAGCTTAGCAAAAAAATTAACATGGTCATGGGGTAAAGGATTAATTTCCCAAACCTACCGAGCTATTCCAGCTTTAAACGCTGTTCCAAAAGTTCAAGTAATCATCCCTTTTAAAAATCAAAAAATTCTGACTTTAAAAACGATCCATAGTATTTTGAAACAAAAAAATGTTCAAGTCTTTGTGACAGCTATTGATAACGACAGTCAAGATGAAACAATTGCTTCAGAAATTCGAAAATTGGGTAGTGAAGTAATTATTGTTAAAGAACCTTTCAACTATTCAAGATTAAATAATATTGCTGTTGAAAGAACTATTTATGCCAAGAATTGCGATTATCTTCTCTTTCTTAATAATGACGTAGAACTTGAAGAAGATGCTTTAGAGGAAATGTGCCGATGGATTGATCAACCTATGATTGGAATGGTGGGATGTCAATTGCATTATCCTAATGGGTTATTGCAGCATGGGGGAATTGACATTAAACGCGATGCACCAGCTAATCAATTAATGTGGATTAATTCAGAAAAACTTGCTCCAAAAACGAATCAAAAAATGACAAAGATTATTCGCTTAGTAGATGCTGTCACCGCAGCTTGCTCACTAATGAAAAAAACTTTATTTATTGAAGTCGGAGGATTTGATGAAATATGGTATCCAATTGCTTACAGCGATACTAATTTAGCAACTAAAGTTAAATCTAAAGGTTTTTATTGTTTATATACTCCTTATGCAAAAGGAATCCACCACGAAAGTGCTTCACGTAAATTTGAAAATATTGAAGATGTGGAAATGTCTAGCTGGCTTGATAAGCAATTTTTTGAAAATTATTCGCTGCAGAAACAATCAAAAATTTAATTATTCATTCTTTTCTATCTCCATTTATTGAACATTTTTCTTAAAATAATTTTGGCTGTATTTTTAAAGCCTTTTTCATAAACTTGATGGATAACAAAAGTTGTCAATATTTTGATCACTTCAAAATTCATGGATGAATTAGGCGTCTTATCAAAATTCGCTATCATATGGTTGATCGGTTCAATAATTTTGTTCCAATAAAACAAAGGACGAATAGATGTTAATTGGTTTTGAAATTCGGCGATTAAATCTGGATGATCAACCATTAAGTTAATGGCATTTATTAAAGATTCTTCATCATTATAAGGAATTGTAATTCCCAGTTTATTTTGTTCAATCAATTCCGCAAAAGAGTCACCTTCGGTCGCTAAAATGGGAAGTCCAGTCCAAATATAATCTAACATTCTTGTTCGAAAAGAATATCGGGTTTCTAAATGGTCAAAGTGAGTAGAAACACCTATTGTGGCGTCCAAAAAACTATTATGTCTTTCGTTATAAGGAATCCAGTCATGGTTAAAAAATACATGACGATCTAAAATATTTAATTCTTCAGCAAGTTTAATAGCTTTTGAAGCCATCTCCATTTCAGGAACTGAAGGATCCGGATTCTTAATTCCCAGGAAAACAAGCTTGATATCCGATCTTGTCATGCTAAGTTTTTTGACAGCTTTGATAAGGGTTAATGGGTCAAACCAATTCCAAATTCCTCCTCCCCATAAAAGAATTTTATCTTTAGAATCAAAAGAATATTTTTCTTTAAGCCCTGGCCCATCCTTTTTAGCTATTTTGTTTGGAAGGCCAAAAGGGACGACATCAATAAATTGCCTTAAGCTTTTATCTTGATCATAGCGAGGAAGTGTAATTAATTTTTGGCTTAGTAAAAACCCTATCCACAAATCTCTTTGTTTTTCGCTTGCACAAAGAATTCCGTCGGTCATTTTAAAGTTAAAAATAAGTTGATTAAGAGAGGAGTTTAAACTTTCTTTTCTTTTGGCAACCCTATCGTTTTTAAAAAGTTCTAAAATTTCTAGGGGTAGGGGATCATAAGCATCGATAATAATTTTAATTCCGTTTTTTTTAGCATGCCATGCCATGGATAGAGTTAAATTTTGTGCGATTAATATTTTTGCCTTTTTAATCCACAGCTTTAATTCAGAGCTTTGTTTTGCAATAATTTGAAATCCTTCTCCTTTCATTTCTGTTTGATTAGGAATAACTAAAATAACATGATGAGATGAGCTTAAAGCTTTTGCAATCTCCCAGCAACGAATTGCAGGCCCTGCCATTTTTGAATGAACCACATTGGGTGTGTAAATGAGAATTGTTGACATGGCTTTAAACCCTTAAATTTTCATCACAGATTATAAAAAATTTGATATTTTGACAAATTCTACTCATATATAAACAAAAACATTTTTTATTTTTAATTTAAGATTTTGTAAAAATTTGATTAAAAGCATTGTTTAAGCGAATTTTTTCTAGATAAATTATAAGATGTGATTTATGATTACATTTTAGTTTTATAAATAATAATTATAAAATTGATCTAAATCATCATATCACATGTTTTATACAGAAATGATGAAAATTTCTTAGAAGGTAATTTAATGATACCCAGCGCATCACTATCAAACTTAGAAAATTTTAGTTTTACAGCATATTTTACAAAACAAATGGCGAATATTAACCATTCGTTTGTATTAGGTTCTGTTAGTTCTCGAATTATTGGTTTTGTTGCCATCCCATTTACATCTTTAGCAGATGCTTTCGCGCACGCCTGTTTGACAACAAGTAAATTTGCAATTGGAATAGTCATTTCTCCCTATAATATTACAGCTAGCTTGTTTTTTCCGGATAAAGTCGCATCAACAGATTTAGAATTATCCTCTGCATTAATTCATTTGATAAGAGTCATTGAAAGTGTTGTGACTGGCATTTTGCTTCCATTTGTTTGTTTATTAAATCCTGAACGTGCCAATCAATTCATGAGTCAAAGGCTTCCTAAAAATAAAGAGTCAGTTCAGCCATTTTCAAGGCTATCTCGTCACTCTTCGTATAAGGAATATTGGCCTGAAACAACAACCGTAAAAAGGGGTAAAAAGGCACAGTCTCCCTCTTTAAGAGCTTTAGATTCAACTCCTGGTTTTATAGAGAGCAATATGCCACCTAATTTGATTACTGAAAAACCCGCAGTAAATTCGCAAGCAAAAGCTCCCAGTTCAGGAACAACGCCATTTAGAGCTTCTGTGAAATCGCAGCCTACTGTTTCAACACCTCTGAGCAGCACTTCATTTATTCCACCCGCACCTGTAGATGCACCACCACCGCCGCCTCCTCCTCCTCCTTCTCTCTCTTCTTTTTCTTCTCAAATATCCGTGTCGACTCTGCAAGCGACAGCAAATAATCTGTCAAAGTCAACTCCCATTGATGGCATTAGCATTAATAGACGCCCTCTTAATCAAACTCCATCTGCCCAAAATTCATTCATAGCCTCACTTAAAGAGGCTATGAATAAAAAACGTTCTAGCCTTCCAGCATATTCAACAACACCGCCATCAACCCCTTCAAGGATAAATTCGGCAAGACCCCAATTTACTAAACCAAATCCAGCAAATATTTTAAATCCCCATTTATTGCTACTTAATGATACTAACCCCCATGTACAAAGAAGATTAACAGAGCAAATTTCTAAAGTTTTAGAGATATCGACATTTAAATTAAAAAAATATGATGATTGTGAATTGGTACAAACCTTGAAAAAAGATGTCATATGGAAAGATTATCTGGAAAGCTCAGATGAAGAGGAAAATAAAATTGAAACTCTTGTATCTTATTTTCAAGAACTGGAAAGTTTAAATGATAGTAAACGTGAAGCTGCTGCAAAACTAAGAAAATCTACCTCTGCTATCATCATAACAAGAAGCCCTATAAAAACAAAAAGTGCAACACTAGCAGGAGCAACTAAAAAACCAGTCACACCAAGTAAAAATTGCGAGCTGGAAAAACTTAAAATTGAAACGTTAAATCAATTAAGATTCAAAGATGGAACTTACAACTGCCCGGTTTTAGTTGGTAGGAGGTTAGCTACTTTAAATTTCAACATTGCTAAACATAACAATGAGATGTCCAGAAATATAATAAAACTTATAAATTATCAAGATTTTACTGAACGATATGAGGCTTTAGTTGAAAAAATAATAGGGGCTACTTCTGAATCTATATTGGAAAGTGTTGCCATGAAAAATGAAATTGGTTTAATTGCTCAGGTTGTAAATGAAGTTAAAGAACTTCGATAACATTTCATCCTATAGGCCATGTTTTAGTTAATATCGCCTATAAGCAAATTTAAATTTTATTTCTCTATGAAATTATCAATATTGACAAAGAAATGTTTTCAAAAATCGCAGAAACCCTTGTTTATAAAATTGATATTTTAGAGTTTGAAGTTTTTGCTTGACATACGGTAATGTCCTTAACTTTGCGTAAGACTGCAATATATTTCTATTCTTCTCGTTCAGTAATAGTTTATACCGCTCTAACATCATTTCTGCGTGATGATAGGAGAAAAGTGCTGCATCTTCCTTTTTATTTTTTTCCTTAGAATTTTGAGTAAAATAGTTTAAAATACTGTTTTGTTTAGCTCCAGTATCGTTTGAAACATGCTGCCGGTACAGTAGCGTAGGCTGCTCAATATTTCCGATCACTCCAAAACAAGAGGCTACTAAAGCTAGCCACCAATCATGCATTGCAACATTTTCAGGAATGGGTTTTGCGAGATCAACTAAAGATCGATTTATCATCGAAGTGCATCCTGTCACGTTATTTTGAATTAAAAGACGATTTAAGCTCGTCAAATGAGGATTCAAACGTGTATACTTCCAAAATGAGGGATGGATAATAGATAAATCTTTTGATGCAACGACTAAGTCTGAATGAATAAGAAGGGGAGTCGCATGCCCGTGCTTTTTTTCTAATTCTTGCATCTTTTTTAGACTCCATTCTAATTTATGCGGAAGCCATTTGTCGTCTTGATCAGCAAAACAAATGTAAGGAGCCTGCGCATAATCTAAAAGGCATGAAAAATTTTGAGTAATCCCTAAATTTTTATCGCTCAAAATCAAAGTAATTTTTTGAGGGTAGGCTAGTGCCCATTGATTTAATAATTGCCCTGTTTGATCGGAAGAATTGTCGTCTCTTATCCACAAATGAAAATTTTGATAAGATTGCTCTATAATCGAACTAATTTGCTCGTCAATATAGCTAGAGCCTTGATAAGTAGCTAGCAAAATGTCAATTTTAGGGCCATTCATTTCAAAATCCTGAAAAATTTTTAAATTTAAGATCTAATTTATATCATTAAATTTCAAATTATCAAAAAATTTTCTATGTTTTAGCAGAAAAATTTCATAATCACGTTAATGGCGATAGTGGTTACATGAATGGCATTAAAAGGTTAAAAAAAACTTTTCAAAATTTTATTCTGTGCTTATTCGAAACTCCACATTTTTTCTCAGAAAAAAGTAATGAGAATAATTTGCTCCCATTTTTTACAAAATAAAGGAAAGTAAACGAATTATGAACAAACAGTTTAAGCTTAGTAAAAAAATTTTAGTTGAACAGCTTTTTTGACACGTAATATCACCTCATTTATTTGCTTATTAAAGCCAAAATACCTAAATGAGGATGCAAGCTTCTAAGCATTTTAATTTTTTCCTTTGATAGTTTAGATGCCTTAGTAAAATTTCGTGAAATTTAATTAAGTGCAGGGGAGGGCAATGCAAACATCATTATTCTTGATTAAGATCCACGTATTTATGACCTTCAATCGCTGCAATACGATCTTCAATTGGAGGATGACTCGCGAATAAACGCTGCCAAAAAGAGGTATGCTCATTAAAGTATAAATGAGCAAAAGGTTTTCCACTTTTTGGCATATCAGAAAGTTTATAGTCTTGGATCTTCTTTAAAGCATTAGAGATTCCTACAGGATTGCGTGTATATTGGACAGAACTTGCATCCGCTAAATACTCCCTTTGGCGACTCACCATAGCTTGAAGAATAGAGCCAAAAAACCACATGAATGCTCCTACTAACGTGAAAATCATACCTATCGCTGCAACAGGATTACCACTTTTACGTTCTTCCTTATCATCTCTTCTTGCATAAGGAGCGGTTTGTAACATTCTAAGTCCAATATAAGAGACAATAAAGAATCCCATAATCATAGCCGCAACACGCATTCCAATCAGCATATCTCGATTATATATATGCCCGAATTCATGAGCTAAAACTCCTTGCAATTCATCTCGATTCAAAGCTAATAAGCATCCTTGTGTGACAGTTATAGCTGCATTATCGTACGAAGTTCCTGCCGCAAAAGCATTGATTTCTTGAGCTTCTAAAATGTACACAGGAGGAATAGGTAAAGAAGTGGCCAAAGCAATTTCTTCTACGATATTCAATAATTGCCTTTCTTTACCATCACGCGTATTCTGGTCGACAAGTTTCGCACCTAAAGACTCTGCTACGTAACTACCACCATTTTGCAAATAATTCATATAATTGAATCCGGCCACACAAAAAATAACACTTAAAAATCCTAAGCCTACATAAGGAAAATCAGTATGGTAACCATCTTGTGCAAAGCCTCTCATCAATATTTCTGCAAGGGTTGCTGAGATAAAAGTAAGAATAAAGAAAATCACTAAATAAAGAGTTGTTTTTGTCTTTGCTTCACGTTGAGCTTCCCAAAAGTTCATGGCCATCACTGAATCCTTCTATTTCTTAAAATAAGTTGCTTAATCAAAAGATATTTTTGGAGCTAGTTTAGCTTTTTGATCATCAATTTGAAATAATTCCACTGAATGATGCCCAAATATTGTAACAAATAATACTGCGGGGAATTCTTGCTGAGCTGTGTTATAAAGCATGACATTATCATTGTAAGCTTGACGAGCAAAGGCAACTTTATTTTCTGTTGAGCTTAATTCTTCTTGAAGCTGTTGCATATTCTCACTTGCTTTTAGTTGTGGATAATTTTCTGCAAGAGCCATAATATTTGTAACAGCACCTCTAACCGCCGCATCAGCTGTAACTAATTTTTTAACAGCACTGGCAGAACTCTCAGTGGGACCGCCACTTTGGGTAATTTGACCGCGTGCAGCTTGAGCTTGATTGCGCGCACTAATTACAGCTTCTAGTGTGTTTTTTTCATAACTCATATATCCTTTAACAGCTTCCACTAAATTGGGAATTAAATCATAGCGACGTTGTAGTTGAACATCAATCTGGCCCCAGGCATTGTTGACTTGATTACGTAAACGAACGAGAGTATTGTAAACTCCCATACCCCATAAAAAAACTACAATGACGATTCCCAATAAAATTAAAAGTGCTGTAGCCATAAAAAAACTCCTTTCGAGGTCAATTTCGTTAATTTAAATTTATTTCCTAATCATAGACTTTTATTTTTTTTAACGCATCTAGAGACAAATAAATTAACTCCCTATAAAAGGAACATAACATATATTATCAGACGTTGATGATTGTTCTAAAGAGCTTTAAATTTAATACTAATATTAATAATAATTAAAGTATTCTTTTTAAATAATCTTTGCATTGACTTTAAAAAAAAGTTTTTATAATTTTTTATTTTACTTATTATTCAAGGGGCCAAAAATGAAAATTCATGGATTAATTCCTTTAAAAATTTGGATGAACCAAATCCAAAACGATATTGCTAATGGGAATTTAGCTAAAGCAAATTTAAAAATGCTTGTACTACCCATTTTCGAAGCTGCTGGATGTATTTGTGTAATAGGAAATATTCTTTTTAAATCAATACAAAATGAAGAATTTAAAAGAAATCCGGAACCTTTTTATCGTCTTTTAGGGAAAGCAGGATTGTTGGCTTTTAATATTTTATTCGGCCCTTATTATATGCAAAGAAATCCCAAAGCATGTTATCAATATCACGTTTATACTGGATTAATCTCTGATAATCGAATTGTACCGTCGAGCAATTCAGCTTCACTTTCTTCACCAATATGTATTCCTAGATCTTCATCTTCATCCTCTATTATGTCCACAAGATCTGAAAAACAAATTCCACGTAACTCAATAAAGCCACGTAACTCAATAAAGCAAGGTTCAATCGCTGTTACTTCGCCTGATTCTACTGATATGCAACAATTTACGATGCCAACAGTTAATCCAACCACAGAAAGATTGTCAGCTAAAAATTCTACTCCTCATTCAATAAATGCTATTTCAATAGAAATACCACAAGTTTTGCCTACTGCAACGCCAGCTCAAGCAAATCAACCTAACTCAGAAAGCGTTGAATTACCCAATATTACATCTGTAACAACTCTACACCAACAGGTTTCTCCAACAACTCCTCGAAATTATCTTGAAGAAACATCTTCTGTGATAGCTAAAAAAGAAGGTGTGAGAGTCGAAAATCTAGTTGATAATTCCCAAACAGAAACAAAATCTATCCCTTCAATTCCAGAGGCACTGAAAGAACCTGCTACTGTAACGGAGACATGTTTGTCAAATGCTAATTTGAGCCCAAAATTTCCTTTACATCAAGCTACAGAAGCGCCTGCTATAAAAAAAGTTAGGCCAATCACGACGACTTCATCCAATGATCAAACTTCTAAACAGGTGACGGAAGATTCTTCTCAAGTGACTGCTTCTACCCCTTCCACCACCTCATCTGTCAATCTTAAGCCTATAAGTTCGGATTTTTTTGATTTGCCAAGCTTTTTTTGGGATTCAAAATTACCTTTCGTTAGTACTGCTACCAAGACGTTCATTGAAACTCCTATTTTTTCTACCCCTCAAAAAGATAAAATAAAATCTAAAACGAAAAGACCCCCTTCAAGCCCAGAAAAAGGAACTGAATTAAAGACCGTATTAAAAACCGAAGAAGATAAAGTCATAGAAATTCAAAATTCTATCAACTGGTCATTGCGTTGGCTAACATCATTAAAAATTGATCCTACACTACGCTTTCAGTTAAAAGTTAAATCTACCGCTATTCAAACGAAAGATTATGGAAAAATTTCGAAACGAGTTTTAGAATTTAAAAATTTGGAAAAACCAACTGATATAACAGTTATAAAAGGAAAATTCCTGGAATTAATTCAATCTAGTAATTTTAGCAAATCTGTATTGGATCAATGCTCTTATGATCAACTTAAGAACTTGTATGAAAATTTAAACATTATCAAAAATCACATAGATGATTCTAGATTAATTATTCCAAAGTTATGTCAAGATTTAGAAAATCGTATGATCGATAAAACAATTCAAAAATTTGCAAGTAGCGATACTCTTAACTTTCAATTACATCGTTTAATCTCTTCAATGTTGTCTAGACTTTACCCTTTACAAGGTGTTCCAGAAGGAAGATCTGAGGGCCCAAGCCAACGTCTAATGCGGCAAAATAATCCATCTAACACCCTAGATAAATTAGACGAATTTTTTTATCAAGACGTTGATCCATCCTCTTTTACTATTTTTGAATCTTATGCCATCCTTAAAAGAATTTTGATGCAAATATCAGGGCCAAATGATGAGGACAGTCAATTTAAACATATTATAGCCATTTTTAGTGATCTTAGAGATGCAACATCTAAAGATGCGTTCATTAATAAAGTGATAGAGATTTCAGATTTGACAAAGCGTGCCTTTGTCATAGATCTTCTTTCTTTGCTTTATGGAACGTTGCAACAAGTTTGGTTGCCAGAAGAGGAAGAGAAATTAAAAAAAGACGTTCATAATCCTGACGTCCAGCGCAATACGGCTAATGCAATGTTAACAGGAGGAATGATTATCGCTTCATTATTTTGTCCAACTCATTCCTACATAGTGTCACATGATATTTTAATTGATGTATTACTCGACTACCCTACGCAATTTAAACGACTTAAAGCATCTTTTTCCATATAAACTGTTTATTAAGCGAATAGAAGTTTATTTCTATTCGCTTAATATTAGGGAATCTTCGAAAAGTTTATTGACAAAGTCCTTATTGCATGTAATGTTAGAATCCTAATTTTAATATTAAAAAATTTATGACTGATAGTCAACAGCACATACATTCAAGTTCTTCTCCTGAAAAATTTATCTCTCCTTCCTTTTTTAAAAGGTGTTTTCGCGTTTTAGTTAATACCTGTAAAGGATTTATTGATGATGATTGTTATGCTAAAGCTTCTGCTTTGACATTTTATACTTTATTATCAGTTGTTCCTGTTTTGGCGGTTTTATTTGGAATTGCTAAAGGATTTGGATTTGAAAAAGCTTTAGAATCAGAGCTTAACCAACAATTTCTTGAACAAAAAGAGCTTGTCGAAAAAGTGATCGAATTTGCTTATACATGGTTAAAAACTGTTCAAGGTGGTGTCATAGCAGGGATTGGAACTTTAACCTTACTTTGGACTGTTTTTGGGCTTTTGAATAATATTGAAATGGCTCTGAACGCCATTTGGAAAACTAGGCACACACGTCCCTATAGCCGAAAAATTAGCGACTACTTAGCAGCTATGCTTGTGGCCCCTCTTTTTCTCGTCACTTCAAGTAGTATAAATGTTTTTATCAATACACAAATCACTCAAACAGCGCATAATAATATTATCGTAGAAGCACTTAGTCCGTTTCTTTTTTATCTTTTAAAGCTTTTCCCCTATTTTTTGGGCTGGCTCCTCTTTACTTTTGTCTATTTATTCATGCCTAATACAAAAGTTTATTTAAGATCCGCTTTGATTGCAGGTATTGTCGCAGGAACAGCTTTTCAAATTTGGCAATGGATTTACATTAAATTCCAAATTGGGGTTGCTAGCTATGGAGCTATTTACGGAAGCTTTGCAGCTTTACCCTTATTTTTAATTTGGCTCCAATTTAGCTGGAATATTTTGCTAGCTGGCGCTGAAATGGCCTTTGAAATTGAAAATGATTTATTTCTTCCTGCAAGGCGTCTCACTCCCCTTTCTAATAAAGCTATTGCTTTACTCATTACTTATCGATGTGTTGAAGCTTTTGTAAAAAATGAAATGCCTTTAACTGATCGAGCTTTATCCCATGAATTAGGCATGTCACTTAATCACTTACAACTTGTTTTGGAGGCTTTACAGAGCGATCGCATTTTATCTGCAATCTCTTTTCATGATAAAACAATTGGTTATCAACCGGCACGAGCAGTGGAAAGTATTACAACGAAAAAAGTTTGCGATGCCATAGACAAGAGTGAAAGGTTAATGGCCTCAGTACGCCCTTCCCCTCAAATGGATAGGATTAATAGTTTTTTAAAATTGATTGATGAATCCATAGAAAACGCTACTGATAACCAATCACTTTATACCTACGTTTCTCAAAAGGTTGATATTAATTAAACCTAATCGTGATGTATAGATTAAAGTTTTAATTTTTACTCATTTACAGTTATGAATAAGTTTTTCAATTTGTACTACATAACATGAAGTTGGTTTTAAATTTTTCTGAAAGACCATGCAAATAAAGTTGATGTGCTCGAAAAACTAACTATTCTTAATATTTTTTTGTAAATTCTCATTATCAATAAAGATATAATCAAGAAATTTTATTAACAAATTTTCTAATCTTACAAATTCATTAAAAAAAATATATTTTTATATTTATTCCCATGTTAATACCATTTAAATAAATTATTAATATAATTAAATATTTAATTATCTAATTTTTAAAGAAATATAAAGGCATAAAGAGGGACAGAAGTAGGCAAAACTATTAATATAAAACTTTAAAAATGAAATTCTTATGTTTCAAAAAGATAGTCGTAAGTATTTGATAGTTAAATAATTAAAATTATAAATCATATCTTGTCGATAAGTTGAATGAATGATAAAGTGTTGTTGTCATTTATTTTCAATAAGCCCATAACTTTATAAAATTTTGTGATAGAAGCATTATAGCTAAATATTTTATAGAACTTAATAGAGGAAGAAATGATAATAACAAGCATAAATATATAAGTATTATTTTAATTTTTCTATATAATTTTTTTGAAAGATTCTAAATAAAAACACATTTAAACAGCGGCTTAGCAAAACATTTTATGTTTAATACCTCCTCCTCTACTCCGAAGACACTTAAGCAATTTTGGATCCTTTGCCCTCCTCACTTTTCAACAACTTATCGAAGCTTCATCAACAATTTGGCTAGTAATAATTGTTAAAAAAATTACAGCGGGAGAAGCTTTTTTTTCTTATTTATTTATCTATCTTACTTCCTTAGTATTTCCCTATATTCCCGGTTGTATGGCGAGCATTATAAAAATTTCTTGGCGCCAGGAAGCTCAACGCTCTTTCATCAATGCATTTGTCTCGTCTAATCGCAATCAAATTGGTGAATGGAATAATAAAGGAATAAGAGAGGAAAAACTTTCTATTCTAACTGCAGAAGCTCCCAACGCTTTACAAACTCTAATCGATTATGTTTATGATTTGTATGCCTATGTGATTAGTGTGTTTTTTAACATCTTTGCTTTGTCAATTGTCGTCGAGCCTTTGTTTGGACTAGCGTATGCTATCAGTGTTTTAACAGTTTTGGTTGTGATGAAAGCTAAACGACGCTTGCAAAGGCGTTTAACAAAAAAAGCTTTAACAGCCCGTATAGATCTTTATCAATCTCTATTGGCTGCGTGGGATAATGTATTATTAGGCAACCGATATAATTTTAAATTGTGGGAAGATAGAACAACCCAACGTTTAAATCGATGTTTGCAAAAGAACGTAGATTTAGAGCGATTTGATCAAGTTTTAGCAATTGTTATCTCTTTACTGACCTGCATTCCTTCACTTATCGTTGTTGTTTACCATGTTTACACAAATCGTCATAGCGTAGCTAATTTAACAGCATTTTTAGTCACTCTCCCTATCCTTTTTAATATCTTATCTTATACTTATCAAACCCTTAGCTTAATTTTCCGCTGGACAATGCATCGGAGTAAGTTACTATCAATTTATAAAACCATTCAACCCGCTACTGATGCTCAACAAATGATGGAGAAAAAAATCAAATGGTCAAAAATTCAATTAGATGCTTCTAATTTACCTAAAACTGACCATGTGTCTTTATCAGTCCCTCCAACCTTAAATTCTCACTTAGATTTGTTAACTTTCACTCAACAATCTGGTCGAATTACATTAAGAGGTGAAAATGGAGCTGGAAAGTCAACAGTCCTTATGCTTGTAAAAAATGCTCTTTGTGACCGAGCTTTTTTTCTCCCGACACAAAACCAGCTAAGCTTCATTTCTGAGACAAATAAATATTCTACAGGCGAGTCTTTGCGAAGCAGACTCTTAGAAATTATTGACAAGGTTGATGTAGATGTTCTTTTGCTTGACGAATGGGATGCTAATTTAGACAAAGACAATCGCGAAAGTTTATCTGCGTTAATCGATGAACTTGCTGAAAAAAAATGTGTCATCGAAGTTTGTCATCGATAAACTTTTTTTAGATGTTTTTAAAGCTAAATTTTGTTTTTCCGCGAAATAAACTTTTTACAAAACTATATTTCCTTTATATGTTAATTTCATTAATTGGTTGCTTACCTAACCATTTCCAAAACGTAATTTTAGTAGCCAAAACAAATCTATAAACGAACTCGAAACGTAAGTTAACATGCAATATATCAAATTTTTTATTTTTTCCACTTTAAATCGTTTTTTAATTCTGCTGTTGATTTGTATAAGCTTTCAAAGTTGCCGATTAATTGCCCCATATCAAGCCCCTCTTATAACGACTCCTCAGGTCTGGAAAAATGCAAGTAAGATAAGCACCCCTGAAAAATGGGAAAAGGATTCCGTTAATGAAGGCCCTTCCAATTTAGCAAAGGAAGAAACATCAAGTTTTAATCAAGAGCAACGTTTCGAACAATCAAAAAAAGATTTAGATTACTGGTGGGAAATTTTTGATGATCCTATTTTGAATAAGTTAGAAGAGCAGGCTTTAGAATTAAATCATACTCTTGGGGCAGCATTCGAACGGGTGATACAATCTCGGGCAATTGCTCGTATTGATCGAGCGTCTCTGTTTCCTACTGTCAATTTTTCTCCTTCTTATGCACGATCTGGAATGTTACAAAAAAACGCCCTTGGAAATGCGATTTCCTCTTCCCAACAAAACAATCAAGATGCGATGTTCAGCAATTTACCTCAGACTGTTCGAGGTATTCAATCTCAATATTTTTTATCCTTTGATTTTAACTACGAACTAGATTTATGGTCTAAGCTAACCAACACCTATGAATCAGCTATTTTTCGATCCCAAGCATCTACTCAAGCTTATGTAAGCATTTTACTAACGTTAACAGCTGATATTGCTTCAAATTACTTCCAATTGCGTGATCTAGATTCTCAACAAGCAATTTTACAAAGAACAATTGAAGCAAGACAAAAAGCTTTTGATATTAATCAAGCACGCTTTAATGCTGGTTTAATTGTTTATTCTGATGTCAGTCGAGCTAAAGTAGAGCTTGCAAGAGCTCGCTCAGATCTTGCCAACATCCAACGTCTTCGAAGTTTACAAGAAAATATTATTGCAACTTTAACCGGAACCCCCGCCACTGTTTTTTCTATCAAATTTAACCCCATTAATGCTCTTCCACCTTCCATCCCAACGGGGCTCCCTTCTGAACTTCTTTACAGAAGACCAGACATTGCGGAAGCTGAAAGAAATCTTGCAGCTTCCTACGCGGAAATTGGAATTGCTTATGCTTCTTTTTTTCCCACAATGAATTTAAATGCAGGTTTTGGACTTGAAAGCCCGTTTGTTCACTCTTTAATTTCTTGGAAAGCTCGGCTTTGGGAAATTGGTTTGAATCTGATACAAACTGTTTTCGATGGAGGAAGAAATTGTGCCAACTTAGCTTTCACAAAATCTCGTTTTCGAGAGACTTTAGCTAATTATCAAGAAAATGTATTAATTGCTTTTCAAGATGTAGAAGATTCATTAGTTAATCTTCGTCAAAAAGCCTTACAAGCAGAAGCATTAGAAGCTGGTGTGAAAGCTGCAAGAGAAACCCTTAAATTATCTCAAATGCGCTACAAAAGAGGCCTTATTAATTATTTAGACGTTGTGGATGCTGAACGCACTCTTCTGGAAACAGAACAAAATACTGTTATTGTGCTAGGTGAACGATATATTTCAACAATTCGTTTGATCAAAGCTTTGGGAGGAGGATGGGATACCCAATTTTGTACTCCTAAATACTGGGAAACTGATTAAACCATATAGGATAAAAAAATAAATTAAAAATTTATTAAATTTAATTCCATTATCAAGGTTTTAATTCTAAGAATAACTAAATTTTTTAATTTTTATTACCTTACTTCATTTTTATACTTAAGTATTATTAATTTATCTTATTTAAGATTTTTTTCTCACAATTAAAATCTCACATTGCCACGAATTTAGCCCCATTTAATCAAAACTAAATAAATAGTTAATCAAATCTTAACATCGATTGACATTTAAGATTTTGTAAATTATCTTATAGCTTCTCTCGAAGAGGAAAATTGTTTTTATACATAAGTGGATTCGAAAACTAAAATTTTGGCTAAGCTGACAATCTAGATTTGGAGTTGTTAAGCATTTCATCTGTACATACACGAACGTTAGAATATATTTCAAAGACGGTAAAGAATAGCAACTTAGCCAAAGTCCATTTTTTAAATTTACCTGTATAATAAAAGGTAAAACTTTATAAGGCTACAGTTCATGCGCTCTTTTTTTTCATACCGTTTATCGTATCTATTATTGTTTTTTTGCATTCTTCTCGGAATTGGATTAATCACTTTGCCTTCCATTATAAGTTCTGAATGGGGTAAAAAACAGGTTGTTACTTGGATCAATCGTTCGATTCCTGGCCAAATTGAAATAAATTCTTTAAATTTGCGGTGGGGAAAAGGGCAAATCATTGAAGGAATATTGCTTAAAGATCCAGAAGGTCGCTCTGTTATCGGAATTGAAAAATTTTCTACCGATGCTGCTTTCTGGCAATTTTTACTTGGAAGTACAGATTTAGGAGAAACCCATTTACAAGAATTAAATGTGGCAATTGTCACTGATAATAAGGGAGATAGTAATCTTCAGAGAGCATTTGGTTATGACCGCCATGTAGAATATGCACCTTTGCCACCAACAACAATCTTACTTTCTGATGTGAATGGGACAATTTCTTTTTTCTCTAAAGGAAAACCTTTAGCTGCTCATCTGAAAGGTAATACCAAACAAGAAAATCTTTCAGGAAATTTTGAAATTGACATCACATTACCTGGACTTAAAGCCAGTAACTGGGAAAATTTATCTATTAATGCTCAAAATTATTTAACTATAGATGGAAGCAAAGATGCTCATATATATGCAAAAATTGTTAATTTCCCCGTTGAGTTATTAGATCGCTTTATAGCATTAAAAATACCCGGCTTAAATACAGTTTTTTATTCTTTATTTGGAGATCGTCTCAATTTACAAATTAATAAAGAACCGAGCTCTGAAGGACTAGCATTTCATTTGAATGCTTTATCACCTCAAATGCAAGGAGATGTCAAAGGAAAAATTTCTAAAGGAGTCTTCAGTCTTCGAGAACCTGGTCGATTCACTCTCAATCTAAGACCCGAATCTATAAACCTTTTTACACCTCATTATTTTCAACTCCTTGAATCATCGCAGCTAAAGCTATTAGTTTATGATTTTCATCTCCCCCTTACTTTTTTTGATTCCAATAGCATTATCGATCCATGCCAAATAGCTTTTAAAACCCAAGCAGAAATTCCCACCATCTTTTTAGAATTGCCTTCAATCGGAGAAATTAAAGTTTTTTCTTTAAAAACAGCTCTAGAATCCACCCTTTGTGCCCCAACGGCGAATTTACAATTAATTGGTCAAGGACAACTCGAACAAGAAAAATTCGATCTCCGTTTTGAAACCGTAGTCGTTAAACCAGAAAATTGGCAGGATTTACAAACTGAACTAAAAAAAGAAATGGAATCTTCCTTAAAGATTTCTAATTTTCCTTTAAAATTAGTTCCTTTTTTAGAAGACCACCCAGAATTAATCAAACAAGCAGGTTCCTTTGCCGACCTTCAATTTTCAATTAAAGCAAAAAATGAAGGTGAATTTTCTTTATCTTTATCTATACAAACCCCGCAAATAGTTCTTAATCAAGCACAATTTAAAATTGGAAAGGAGATTAAGCTAATCTCGCCTTTAAATTTAAGTTGGATTTTTCCTTCAGATTGTTTGAAATCAATGTTTTCTTCAGAACAATTTGCTCTAGATCAACCCTGCCCAGTTTTAATTACAATTAACAAATTGCATATTCCGTTAAATGGTCAAACAAATAGCCGCTTACAATTAGAATCAACGATAAAACTGATCCAACTTTCTTATCTTACTGATTTAGGAACCGTACAATTAAAAGACATTCAATTAAAAATAGATGGCGATAATTTCTCTACATTTCAAACTCACTTATCATCGCAACTTTCTTTTTTAAAAAACGATGGGTTTTACTCTCCCCTCTTAAACAGACCTGTGCAATTTAATCTATATACTCTTGCACAAATGGAAAGCCATAATCATCTTAATTTTCCATTTTTATTACTTCAAATGCAAAATTCAAACTTTAAGGCTGAAATTGAAGGAAGTCTGATGAATGAGGTGCTTGCTTTAACAAAACCCTTACAGATTAATT
The DNA here is from genome assembly GCF_000648255.1 of Candidatus Protochlamydia sp. R18. Lineage (NCBI taxonomy): Bacteria > Pseudomonadati > Chlamydiota > Chlamydiia > Parachlamydiales > Parachlamydiaceae > Candidatus Protochlamydia > Candidatus Protochlamydia sp. R18. The sequence goes on from NZ_BASL01000510.1 coordinate 57,397, forward strand.
ATTTGTTAGTGCCGGAGGCTTCTCAAGAACTAAGTGCAGCTTTTCAGCTTAGTTTACCGAAACTTAAAAAACCTTCTTTTATTCAATTAACTGCGGAACCAACTCAAGTCAATCTCGAATCAAAGAATCTAAGTAGTCTATTGTTAAACGGTAAGCTTAGCATCGATCGCATTGAGACAGAAGAAAAAAAACAGGGAACATTATTAACACTTGAGCAGTTGCAAGTTGATTATTCTTTGCAGGCGATGAAAAATATTGCTCAGTTTGATTTAGAGGGATTAGCATATACTGAGGGTCAAAAACAAAAAAACAGTCAAATCGATGCAAAAATTATTGTTAATAATTGGTTGTCCCCTAACTTTGAAATTGATTTAAATCATTCTTCAACAGATATTACAACGGATATTAGATGCCTATCCACCAAATTTTTCAGTGCTCTTCTCAATCTCAAAGATTTAACCCCACTAATTGGGCCTCAGTTGGATATAGATTTGAAGACACTCATTTCTCCGGATCGCCAAATACCGACTTATTGGGATCTCTTCTTTGATAGTGATAAATTGCATGCAAAAGCACGCTTGAGAATTGATAAATTTATTACTTTATATGAATCAGCTAATCCTTCAGGAGAAATACGCTGGACAATAACACCGGAAGCTTACCAACATCTCCAAACTATTTTTTCTTCTGACAAAATGACCTCCTTAACTTTGTCGGGTCCTGTCACACTTAAAGGAAACCTTAGCCATTTATTAATTCCTTTTCCTTGCTGTACCTCAGAAAATTTAAAAAAAGGAATGATTGATTTTGAATTCACTACAACACCTATTAAGTGGAAAGAACACCCTACACTTCTCCCTTTTTCCGTCCAAGGACAAGTTAAAAGTCGAGATCTCATTGAAAGCATTGATATTAATTTAACTTCTACTTCCTCCGATTCTTCTTTCGCAATAGATGGAAAAATTAGTCAATTATTTACTTCAGAGGGAAAGTTAAAAAATTGGCAAGAAGTTAACATTCAATCTCAGCTCAAAGCTCGAAAACTTCCTTCATTATGGATTCAAACGTTGTTATTCCTAAATGATAAGCAGTACCAGCGTTTAAATGCCCTTGTTGGGGAACATATTGACGCAAAGATTCTGTGTGATCTCAAACACTTAACAGGCCCTCTTCAACTTGATCTTGAGGGAACAAATGGACATGTGAAATTGAATGGACTATTGAATCAGGGGACCCTCACTTTATTAGAGTCATTTAATTGGGAAATACAAGTAACTCCTCTGCTTAGTCAAACACTTTTAGAAGACAGTATGCCTTTACTAAGCTCTGCTATTAAAGCCCAAAATCCCATTAAATTGCAGATTGCTCCTACTGGTTTTGCTTGTCCTTTATTTCCCTTTGATTTGAATAAAATTTCTATTGAAAAAGGATCTGTGGATTTAGGGAAAGTTAGTTTTCGCAACGAAGGTGAATTAAAAAATACTTTAGATTTAATTCGACCTATTTTAGAAAATCCCTTTACCATTTGGTTTACTCCTCTTTATTTTAAATTAAATAAAGGAATTTTAAATTTAAAAAGATTAGATTTTCTAGTTGGCAACCAATATCACCTAGCAAGCTGGGGAGAAATTGATTTAACACACCAGAAAATGAACTTAGTATTAGGATTAAGTGCGCAAGCCTTAAAGTTTGCTTTCAACATTCCTGGATTAGAGGATAATTATTTATTACAAATTCCTATAAAAGGAAGAAAAGGAAGTGTTGAAATTGATAAAAAGCGAGCTGCAGGCAGGATCAGCGCTTTAGTTGCACAGTTGAATGGGGATCCAAAAGCTAAATTACTTGGAAACGTATTAGATGCTGCTATGTCTAATCTTCTCGATGCGACACCACCTACTCCCACCACTATTCCTTTCCCTTGGGAAAAAGATTTTAACGAAGCAAAAACAAATAACAATGAGAATTTGTCTGACGATGAAAACAAAAAATTCTTTGATTTGAATCCTAAAGGCCTTATAAAAGAAGTGGAAAAAGGAGTTTCTAACTTTTTAGATAAATTCGTAAAATAAAAAACCTTGCCAGACGAATTTGTATCCACGCATCTAATTTTTTTAAAATCTATTAAAATTAAGTATTGATTTTCCTTAAAAACAAAATGTTTTGTTTTTTCTTATGCAATAGAATAAGCACTCTATTAACCTGAACTTTGGGTTTAGGTGTTTAGGCTTAAACAAGATACATAAAATTTGA